>CAYQAF010000009.1:13609-13817 GCA_964415375.1 uncultured Alcaligenaceae bacterium | reverse complement strand
CGCCCCATCCTCGACGAGGCGGCCCTGCTCCAGCACCAGCACCCGGCCAAAGCCCTTGGCGAGCGCCGGCTGCCCCAGCACCCAGAGCACGGTGCGTCCGCGCGCCCACTCGAGCACGCCGGCGATCACCCTGCGTTCAATGCCGGGGTCGAGTCCCGAGGTCGGCTCGTCGAGGACCAGCAGGTCGGGATTCTTCATCAGCGCCCGC
>CAYQAF010000009.1:0-13599 GCA_964415375.1 uncultured Alcaligenaceae bacterium | reverse complement strand
AGGAGAGCCGCGCGCCGCTTGCCCCGACCTCGAAGTCGAGGCCCCTGCGGATCAGCGCGGTCTCCATGCCGACCTCGCGCGCGACCTCGCGCACGAGCTCCGTCAGGCGCTCCGGCGCGCGCGCCTGCTCGTAGACGGGGCGCCCGTAGAGGATGTTGTCGCGGATCGAGATCACCGTGGAAAAACGCGACGGATCGGCGAACTCGACCACGCCCCGGTCGGCGAAGCGCCGGCGGAACTCGTGGCGCGCTGCTACCAGCCGCTGCTGCATCGACTCGTCCGGGATGCTCATCCGGTGACGCGCGGCGACCAGCTTCAATGGCAGCGACAGCAGCATCTCGTGCGCTCGCGCGGGAAGCGCGCCCCGTCCCTTGTCGTCGAGGCGGCGCAGCAACGCACGGAAGTCGTCGAGGTCCTCGGGCGAGATGAAGCTGTACTCGGAGAACAGCGGACTTTCCGGCGGCTCGTCGGCGAAGAGCTCCAGCATCAGCCGCGCCACCTCGATGCCCGCGTTCTCCAGGTCCGCGGTGAGCCCCATGTCGTCGAGGAGCTTGCGCACCTCGGCGTTGGCCGCAAGCCGCTCGGGCGCGAACGCCGGGTCGATCGGCGTGCCGAACAGCAGGTTCTCGGCGACGGTCGCGTTCTCGAAGTAGCGCTCGTTGTCGAAGAGCTCGATCAGCGGGGCGAGGTCGGGGCTCCGCACCCGATCGCGCAGGCGCGCGCGCGCCTCGAGCACCAGCGACTCGAGTTCGGACGGGACGCTGCCGCGGCTCGCAAGGCCGAAGGCAAACAACTCCTCGTCCATTGCCACGACACGCAGCACGTCGAGCCCGTGCGCCTGCGGATCCTCGACGCCGGTCATCTCGACGTCGATCCACGACGCATGGATGTCATCGGTCGCGTTGCCCGACGCTTGCGCATCGCGGCGTCGCAACGCCTCCGCCCGTGCCGCCTCGCCCTCGTAGGTGGCCGGGCGGACCTGCCGGTGCTTGAGCCCGTAGACCAGGTTGTGGAACAGCGTGCCCGAAAACACGTGGGCGTTGCGCGACGCGTACGCGATGCGGCTGCCCGTCACCGCGACGTGAACGTCGGGCAGCGACAGCGGGCCGATCGTGAGCCGGCCCGCCGAGGGGTGGGCGAGCCGGGCAAGGAGCCTCGCGACGTCGTCCTTGCCGCTGTCGCCCGCGCCGACGATCGCCACCTGCTCGCCGGGCTCGACCGTGACCGTGAGCGATTCGACCCGCTCGGTGCCGTCTTCCTCGTAGCGCACGCCGCTCGCGACGAGCGGGCCCGCGAGCCGGGGCAGCGTCGCCGGCACGCCGGTGATGAGCGTCTGAGGCAGCGTGCCGGGCGGGTCGAACTGCGTGACGATCTGCTCGTACTTGACCCGCACGTCCTCCTTGGTCTCGTACCACTTGAGGAGCTCCTTCCACGGGTCGATGATGTCCTTGTAGGCGGCGATCACGGCGATGAGCGCACCGACCGTGAGCTGCCCCTGGATCACGAAGTAGCCGCCGATCGCGTAGAAGAAGAACGGCGTGACCTGCGCGAGGAAGTTGTTCAGGAACTTGACGAAGAACTTGCGCTTGTAGATGTCGACGCGGATGCCGTAGATCGTGCCGAGCCGGTTCGAGGCATCGGCGAGCTCGTAGCGCATCGTGTCGTTGGCACGCACTTCGGTGGCGCCGCCGATCACGTCGCCGATGCGATCGGAGAACTCCCTCGTCGTCTGGATGCGCCGCTTGGCGAGCTGGTTGATCTTGCGCTGCAGCTTCGGGATCAGCCAGGCCTGCGGCGGGTAGAGCGCGACCGCGGCGAGCCCGAGCCAGAAGTTCTGCATGAAGATGAACGTCATGTAGGTGACGAGCAGGCCGAGCTGAAACGCGGGCGAGGCGATCGACTCGCCGATGAAGCCGCCGATCGGGTCGGTCTCGGCGGTGACCATGGGGATGATCTCGCCCGACGAGGTCTTCTTGAAGTGCGGCAGCGGGAACCGCAACATCGCGTCGTAGAGCTGGTAACGGAGCCTGCGCACCATCCGCTCGCCGACCACCCCGCGATAGACGTTGAGCCAGTACTTGATGCCGCCGTTGAGGGTGATCAGCGCGAGCAGCGCGAACGAGAGCAGCATCAGGTACTCGACCTGCGCGAACTCGCGGCCGAACACCGTGACGGGGAAGCCCCGCTTGCCGCCCAGCGCGTCGTTGACGATGCGCTTCGGCAGCTCGAGATTGATGTAGATGAGCGGCAGGCTCGCGATCGTGACGATCAGCAGCAGCACCTGGTCGCGCCAGGTGTGGTGCCAGATGTAACGGAACAGCGAGCGCTCCATCGCCGCCAGGCTCCCCGATTTCCCGCCGCGTGCATCGCCCGCGACCGCGCCGGCCGCGGCCCGCCCCTGGGCCCGCGCGGTGTCCGGCCAATGCTACCATCGCCCCGACCATGCTCGCCCCCTCGCCGGGAGCCCGCGCGGGCGCGCGTCGCATCGGCGTCGTGCTGAAGGGCTATCCGCGGCTCTCCGAGACGTTCATCGCGCAGGAGCTCGCCGCGCTCGAGCGGCGCGGGCTCGCGCTCGCCATCTACTCGCTGCGCCATCCGACCGACGGGGCGACGCATCCCGTCCACGGCGAGATCGTGGCGCCGGTCGCCTACCTGCCCGAATACCTCCGCGACGAGCCGCGCCGGGTGTTGCGTGCGTGGCGTGCCGCTCGCCGCCTGCCCGGCTACCGCACGGCGTTGGCCGCATGGCGTGCGGACCTCGCTCGCGACCGCACCGCGAATCGCGCTCGCCGCTTCGGACAGGCGCTCGTGCTCGCGTCGGAACTGGCGCCCGACATCGGGCACCTCCACGCCCACTTCCTGCACACGCCCGCTTCAGTCACTCGCTACGCCGCGATGATGCGCGGGCTGCCCTGGAGCGTCTCGGCGCACGCGAAGGACATCTGGACCACGCCGGACTGGGAGAAGCGCGAGAAGCTCGCCTCGTGTGCCTGGGCCACCACCTGCACCCGGGCGAACGCCCTGCACCTGCGCTCGCTCGCTGCCGAACCTTCGCGCGTCGACCTCGTCTACCACGGCATCGATGCGAAGCGCTTTCCGCCACCGGACGCGAAGACCGCCGCCGCGCCGGGCGACGCGCGCCCGGTCGTCATCCTCTCGGTGGGCCGCGCGGTGGAGAAGAAAGGCTACGACGACCACTTGCCCGCGCTGGCCCGGCTGCCCGCGACGCTCGATTGGCGCTTCGAGCACGTGGGCGGCGGGCCGCAACTGCAGGGTCTGGAGGAGGAAGCCCGGGCACTCGGCATCGCGGAGCGCGTGACGTGGCTCGGCCCGCTCACCCAACCGGACGTGCTCGCGCGCTATCGCGCCGCCGACGTGTTCGTGCTGTCGTCGCGCGTGGCGGGCGACGGCGACCGCGACGGCCTGCCCAACGTGCTGATGGAAGCGCAGAGCCAGGGCCTGCCGTGCGTGGCCACCGACGTGTCCGGCATCCCGGAGCTGATCGAGGATGGCGTCACGGGGCTGCTCGTGGCTCCGCGCGACCGCGATGCGCTCGCTCGCGCGCTCGCCCGGCTCGTCGGCGACCCTGCGCTGCGCGCGCGGCTGGGCGAGGCCGGGCGTGAGCGCACGTTGCGTGACTTCTCGCTCGAACGTGGCATCGACCGGCTGGTCGAGCGCTTCGGCGGCGCGGTCGTGTCCCCGTGAACCGGTCGCATCCGCGCTGATGCGCATCGCGTTCTACGCCCCGCTCAAGTGGCCAGGGCACCCGGTGCCCTCGGGCGACCGCCTGCTCGCGCGGATGTTCGTCGCCGCGCTCGAGGCCGCGGGCCACGAGGTGGTGCTCGCCTCGCGGCTGCGAACCTTCGAGGGCCGTGGCGATGCCGCGCGGCAGGCGCGAATCGCGGCAGTCGGCGCGGCGTTCGCGCGGCGGCTGATCCGGCGCTGGCAGCGCCCCGGCGCCGCCGCGCCCGACCTGTGGTTCACCTACCACGTCTACCACAAGGCGCCGGACCACCTGGGTCCGCGCGTGGCCCGCGCACTCGCGATTCCCTACGTGATCGCGGAAGCGTCCGTGGCGCCGAAGCAACGCGACGGCGACTGGCAGGAAGGTCACGCCGCAGCGGCGGCGGCGATTCGCAACGCGGATGCAGTGATCTGCGTCAACCCCGCGGACGTCCCGCACGTGACGGCGACGCGCGGGCCCGGTGCGATCACGGCCGTGTTGCCGCCGTTCTTCGACGTCGCCGCCTTTGCCGCCGCTGGGGAGACCGACGACGCACGCGCCGTGGTGCGCGCGCTCGTGCCGCCCGCCTCCTCGCCACGGCTCGTCACCGTGGCGATGATGCGCGCAGGCGACAAGCTCGCGAGCTACCTCGCGCTCGCGGATGCTCTCGAGCGACTGCTCGAGCAGCCCTGGCACCTCGTGGTCGTCGGGGGCGGCGCGGCGGCGGACGTGGTCCACGCGCGCTTCGCTTCGTTTCCATCGGGACGCGTGCGCTTCGTCGGCACGCAGCCCCCCGCGACCGTCGCGGCACTGCTCACCGGTGCCGACCTCTTCGTGTGGCCGGCGGTGGCGGAAGTGATCGGGCTCGCCCTGCTCGAAGCACAGGCCTGCGGCGTGCCGGTCGTCGCCGGGCGCCGGCCCGGTGTCGCAGCGATCGTCGACGACGGCGTCACCGGGCGACTGACGCCCCCCGGCGACACCGCCGCGTTCGCCGCCGCGGTCGGCGCGCTGCTCGACGACCCCGCCGGGCGCGTGGCGATGGGGTGGCGGGCCCGCGCGCATGCGCGCGAGCGCCACGACCTCGCGTCCGCAGCGCGCTCGCTGGACGCAGTGCTCGCACGCGTCGCGGCTTCGCGGGAGACGACGCGATGATCGTCGCACTGCTGCGCCACGGCCGCACCGAGTGGAACGACCTGCGTCGCATGCAGGGCCGTGCGGATATCCCGCTGTCGGACGCCGGCCGCGCGCAGGTCGCCGCGTGGCGGCTGCCCGCGGCGATCGCCGGCGCACGCGTCGCGGCGAGCCCGCTCGCGCGTGCGATCGAGACGGCGCGCCTCCTCTGCGGCACCGAGCCGCAGGTCGAGTCGGATTTGATCGAGATGGACTGGGGCGCGTGGGAGGGACGCACCTTCGAGCAGCTTCGCGCCGAGCTCGGTCCCGTCTATGCGGTGGCCGAGGCGCTCGGCGTCGACTATCGCCCCCCGGACGGCGAGAGTCCGCGCGACGTCCAGGACCGCGTTGCGCGCTGGTTCGACCGCGTGAGCGCCGGGCAGGGTCCGGTCGTGGCGGTCACCCATCAGGGCGTGCTGCGGGCGCTGCTCGCGAAGCTCACCGGCTGGGACATGGTCTCCAAATCCCCGGTCAAGCTGCTGGCGGATCGCGTCCACCTGTTCGAGGTGGAACGCGGGCACCTGCGCGCCGTCGAATGGAATGTCCCGCTGCTGCCGGGTGACGACCGGCCACGCGACGACGCTTCGTCGGCGTAAGCTGCGGGTTGCCGGGAGCGACGGCCGCAGCGGCGCACGCCGGCCGTGGCGGCGCGACCGCCGCGCTGCTTCCACACCGTCCACCCCCCGATCGCGCGATGCAGCGGCTCCTCGACACCTTGCGCCTCAGCGGAGCGGACCGGCCCGAGCGCGGGCTCCTCCCGGCGCGAGTGCGCGAACGCATCCGGGTGCAGGAGGAGCGCTCGGAGATCCTGGTCGGCGTCGCGCAGCTCGCCTTCATCGTCTTCATGGCGGTGCTCTACGGGATCTCGCCGAAGAAGTTCGGCGCCGAGGCGCCGTTCGCTCCCGTCCCCTGGGTGCTCTCCGCCTACGCGCTGTTCACGCTGGTCCGCCTCGCCCTCGCGTACGCGCGACGACTGCCGCACGGCTTCGTCTACCTGTCGATCGTGGTCGACGTCGTGCTGCTGATGGGCCTGATCTTCAGCTTTCACCTGCAGTACGAGCAGCCGCCGTCGTTCGTCCTCAAGTCACCGACGCTGATGTGGGTGTTCGTGCTGATCGCGCTGCGGACGCTCAACTTCCAGGCGCGCTACGTCGTCATTGCCGGACTGGTCGCCGCGGCGGGCTGGCTGCTGCTCGTGCTCTACGTGGTCACGATCAACCCGCGCGACACCATGGTCACGCGCGACTACGTCACCTACCTCACGTCGAACAGCGTGCTGATCGGCGCCGAGGTCGACAAGATCGTGGCGATCCTGATCTTCACGGCGGTGCTCGCGTTCGCGACCGGCCGCGCGCGGCGGCTGGTCGAGTACATGGCCGTCGAGCGCGCGAGCAACGAGGAGCTCGCCCGGTTCGTGCCGCGCGAAGTCGTCGACCAGGCGCGCACGTCGGAGGACGCGCTCGCCGCCGGGCAGGGCGAGACGGCCGAGGCGACGGTCCTGTTCCTCGACATCGAGGGCTTCACCACGCTCTCCGAGCGACTCGAACCGGAAGAGGTCGTGGGCACGCTCAACGACTTCTTCGAAGGCGCTGCCGCACCGATCGAGCGGCGCGACGGCGTGATCAACCAGTTCCTTGGCGACGCGATCGTCGCCACGTTCAACGCGCCGCGCCGCGACCCGCGGCACGCGGCGCACGCGGTCGAGGCGGCGCTGGAGATCATCGCGCTGTGCGCAGAGCGCACGTTCGGGGACGGACACCGGCTGTCGGTGCGCATCGGCATCAACACCGGACCGATGACCTGCGGACTGCTCGGCACGCCGGATCGGCTCGTGTACACGGTGATCGGCGACGAAGTGAACCTGGCGGCACGCCTCGAGGCGCTGAACAAGACCTACGGCACGCGCATCATCGTCTCCGAGCGCACGTGGGAGCAGGCCGGACCGAACGCATTCGCGTTCGCGCCGATCGGCGACGTGCAGGTGCGGGGCCGCAGCCGGCCGACGCCGGTCTACACGCTGCGCGACGAATAGCTCCGGCTGGCCTACGCGCCGCGCGGCAGGTGCCCGGCCCGGCGCCACTCCTCGAGCAGCCGGTCGACGTTGCCGCGCGCGGTCGCCTCGCAGCGCTCGCGGAACCACTCGGTGGCGAACATGCGCGGCCGCGCGACCAGCGCACGCAGGAACGGCGCGAGGCCCGCGGCGAACTCGCCGTCGGTCCGCTGCGGGCACTCGGCGCGGATCAGGTCGGTGGTGCTGCGGAACTCTGCCCACGGCCGCCCGAACCCGGCCAGGTCGATGTCGACCATGTAGCCCGGGTCGGCGTGGAGCATCGGCCGCACATGGCGCGACGCGAGGATCATGCGGCAGACCGCGACGCGGAAGCGCGGCGTCGCCCCGTCCGAGCGCCGCAGGTAGAAGCGGGCGCTCCGGGCCTCGTTGTCGCGCACACCGGGTGCGTAGATGACGTCGTGGAACCAGATCGCGATCTCGACCGCGTCCGGGTTCTCCACCAGGTCCGCGACCGCGTCCAGCCGGGCGAGGCAGTCGTCGATGTGCGCGAGCGTGTGATAGTGACGCGCGGGCTCGGCGTAGTGGGCGGCAAGCTCCGCGAAGACGGCACCTGCGTCGCGCGCGGCATCGCCGGCGTGGCATCGTCGCCACACCGCCGCCAACCGCGCCTTCGATGCGTGGGGCAGATTCATGTCGGGCGGTGACGGCGGACTTCAGCCGCGCGCGGCGGGATGGTCGGCAGTGCCGTTGCCGCCCAGCGCTTTCTGCGCAGCCTCGAGCCGCTTGGTCGTCGCCGCCAGGCGCTCGGAGAGCTGGCGCATCATGTCCAGCGCCACGTCCGGGTTCTCGGACAGGAGTCTCAGGAACACCGGCGCGGTGATCCTGAGCACGCGCACGTGATCGCGCGCGCGCACGCTGATCGTGCGCGGCGCGTTCATGATCACGCCCATCTCGCCGATCATCAGGTGCGGTCCGGCCGTGCCGATGACGAATTCGTCGTCACCTGCGCCGCCGAGGAACTCAACCGTGCCTTCGAGGATCACGAACGCGCTGTCCGAGGGGTCGCCCGCGCGGATCAGCGTGTCACCGGGGTCGAAGCGCAGCGCCCGGCTGGTGAACGCAAGGAGCTTCAGGCGAGCGGGATCGAGCTTCGCGAACGTCGGCACGCGTGCAAGTACTGCCGCTTCCTGCTCAACGCTCACGACCAGGTTTCCTCCACGTCGGGGCCGGCGCTCGCCGCCGTCGGGCCACGGGCCGGGTACCGATTAGGATACGGCAACCCGGCCGGTCCGGGAAAGCCGCCCCGACGAGCAGCCGGCGGATGGATGCCGGCTGGTATCCTCCATCGACCGTAGGACCCGAGCGATCCGTGACCGACGACCGCGACGAGCGCTGCACGGACATCCTGTCCGGACTCGCCACCTATTTCGATTCACCGTTCGTCGCCGACATCGCGGCGACGGCATCCCGCCACCACGAGCCGGACCTCGGCCACGCGCTCAATCCCAACCAGATCGCCTCGAAACGCTGGCTCGCCGACGCGCTCGCCGCGGCGGCGGGCGGGCGCTTCGGCACGGTCACGGTGTTGGGCGGCTGGTTCGGCGTGCTGCCCGCGATCCTGCTCGACGACCGGCGACTCGCGATCGCGCGGGTGGTGAGCGTCGACATCGACCCGCGGTGCGCCGCGATCGCGCGCTCGCTCAATGCGACGCACGTGCGAACGGGGCGCTTCGATGCGGTCACGGCCGACATGCACGGGATCGCGTATCCGCCCCCCGTTGCGCGGGGCACCGATCCCGACCTGATCGTGAACACGTCGTGCGAGCACCTCGCCGACTTCGACGGCTGGTTCGCCCGGGTGCCGGCCGGGCAGCTCGTCGCGCTGCAGTCGAACGACTACTACGCGATCGCCGAGCACGTGAACTGCGTGCCGGACCTCGCCGCGTTCCGCGCCCAGGCGCCGCTCGCCGAGCTGCTCTACGCTGGCGAGGAACCGCGCAAGCGCTACCGGCGCTTCATGTTGATCGGCCGCAAGTAACGGTCCGCCGCGGCCCTCGGGACCCCGCGTCGCTCGTCACGCTGAACGGTTCACCGCCTCGGCGACGCCTACCCAACGGGCCGCGGGATGCCGGCGAGTGCGCGCGAGAAGCTCGCCGACGAACCGCCACGCCTCGATGTCGAAGACGAGGTGATGGGTGAGCAGCCCGGTCGGCTCGTCGGGGTCCGCGACCCCTTGGCGGCGCTGCGCGAGGTGTTCGAGCACCGCGTCGAGGGCACGCTCGGCACCGACGAAGCGCCTGCCGTCGCGCCATGCGATCGGATCGGCGTGCGCATTGCAGCGAACGACGCCGGGGGCGGCATCGCGGCACGTGCGCGGCCCGAACGTGGACACGCCCACAAACCCCTGCGCAGGCAGCACGGCGACGACGTGCGAATCGATGCGGTTCCAGGGCGGCACGAGCACCGGCTCGAAGCGCCTGCCGAAGGCGGCGCGCAACCGTTCGCTGCCGACGCCGAGCTCGGCGACGACGATCCCGAGCGGGCGGTCACCCCCGAGCTCGCACGACTTGGCGCCGGCGGACGCGTGGTTGCGGTGCGCGTAGCCGTGCTGGACGATCGTGCATTGCGGCGCGGTCGCGACCGCGGCGACGAGCGAGCCCTCGAGCGAGGCTGGCACGACGGCCAGCGCGACGGGGACCTCGTGGGCGCGCGCAAGCTCGAGCAGCGGCGCGAGTGCCGGCGTCATCGCGACGGCGTCGTCGTCGCGCCACCACAACGTCGCCACGCGCCCACCATCGGCCCAGCGCGCAAGCTCGTCGTCGAGACGATCGAACGTCACGGCGCCGCCGCTTCCCGCCGCCGCCCGATCGCGACGATGCGCTCGGCGGATCGCTCGGCGCCGTCGGTGGCGAACGGGCACGGCGGCGCGACGCCACGGAGAGCGGCGCGATCGATCGCCGCCGCGAGCACCGGCGGCGCGAGGTCGCGCTCGTCGACCACCTCGGCGAGGCCGCGCGCCCCGAGCCGTGCGGCGCGCATCGCCTGCTCGGTCTCGCCTTCGGCGGCGAAGGGCACGAGCACGGCGGGCGTGCGGGCACCGAGCACGTCCTGGATCGTGTTGTACCCCGCCTGCGACACCGACACGCGCGCCTTCCCCACCAGCTCCCGGTAATCCGGTCGGTGTCGCTCGACGATCGTCCCGGCATGCCGCCCTTCGATCACGAGCGCCTCGAACGCGGTTTCGGGAACGCCGGGCCCGACCAGCACCCGCCAGGTGAGCGCGGCGTGCGCCGAGTGCGCGCGCGCGGCGATCGCCGCGGCGAGGAGCTCCCGGCCCGCATCGCCGCTGCTTGCCGCCACGACGATCTCGTGGCGTCCGTCGGCCGGCACGACGGCGGCCGGACCGTTCGGCGCCACGACGTATCCCGTGTAGGTGACCCGGACCGTCGCGTCCGCGGCCGGGGGAAAGGTATCCTCCAGCCGCGCGAACGCCGGGTCGCCGTGCACGAGGATCTCGTCGACATTCTCCCTCGCCACGCGCCAGATGGCCGCGTCCCGGGCGGGATCGGCTCGCACGTGCAGCAGGTCGCGTACCGACACGACGACGCGTGGCCGTGGCGTCGACGAAGCGATGCGCGCGAGGAGCGGGTCGAGCTCAAATCCGAGCGCACGCCGGCCGAAGGGCCAGGTCTCGAGCAGGACCACGTCCGGCCGGGCGGCGTCGTACGCGGCACAGAGCGCCTCCGTCCGTGCGCGCCGGAAGGCGTCGGTCAGTGGCCGGCCCGCGGCGTCGAGCAGCGGATTGAACCGCGCGTCCGCCACCTGCACCGGCGGCAGCTGGATCAGCCGGACATGGCGCGGCAAGCGCGCGGGCCGGGGCATGCCGCCGCTGACGAAATGCACGTCCGCGTCGCGTGCCGCGAGCGCCTCGGCCACCCAGCGCATCCGCTCGAGATGCCCGCTGCCCAGCAGGTGCTGGACCCAGATCAGGACGGTCACGGCACCCGCCCCGGACGGGCGAGGCGTCAACCCGCCGCGACGGCCGCGCGCACGCGGCGCCGGCGTGCCGGCAGGTAACGCGCCGCCAGCCGGCCGATCGTGTCGAGGCCGCGCAGCATCGACGCGGCACCGTGCGCCGAAGGCTTGTCCTGCAACGGCAGCGCGCGCAGCGCGGCGGCCATCACCGCCGGGTCGTTGCCGCTGTCGATGTCGAGCATGCGCACGAGCCCGAGGTCGGCCGCGCGCGTCGCACGCAGCAGCTGCTCGCGCCGCGGGGCGGTTCGCGGAATCAGGATCGCCGGCTTGTCGAACGACAGGATCTCGCAGAACGTGTTGTAGCCGCCCATCGAGACCACGCCCAAGGCGTTGGCGATCAGGAACTCGGGCGTGCTGTCGAACGTGAGCAGGCGTACCCGGGGCAGCGCCTCCGCGCGGGCGCGGAACTCGCGCTGCCGCGCGGGGCTCATGAACGGCCCCAGCACGACGACCGAGTTGAACGGGATCTCGGGGTCGTGCTCGTACGCCTTGAGCACCCAGTCGACGACCGACATGCCGTCGCCGCCACCGCCGACAGTGGTGAGGATGTAGGGCTCGTCGCCGAACGGACGTTCGGGCGGGCGATCGGCGTACGGAAGCGTGCGCCGGATGTAGCCGGTGTAGACGACCTTGTCGTGCACGGCCGGGGGGCACTCGATGCCGGCGAGCGGATCGGCGAGCGCCTCGAGGCCGTACACCCAGATCTCGTCGTAGAGATCGCACAGCGCCGGCATCACGTGCTTCTTCTCCCACTCGCGGGAGAGCAGCGTCGGCTCGTCCATGATGTCGCGCAACCCCAGCACGAGACGGGCACCCTGCGCCTTCAGCATCTCGAGCGTCGGCACCACCTCGCCCTTCAGCCCGAGCGGCTCCTTGTCGACGAGGAACAGGTTCGGCCGGAACGCCTCGGCGGTGTGGCGGATGATCGCCGCGCGCATCGCCATCGTCTGGTCGAGCTCGATGTGCAGCCCGAGCGACTTGTACTCGCCGCTGTGCAGCTTGATGACCCCCGGGATGCGCACGAAATCCACGCGGGCACGGAAGTCGAAGCTGCCGATGATCGGCGAGCCGGACAGGATCAGGACCGACAGCCCCTTGAAGCGCTCGACCAGCGAGTGGGCGATCGCGCGGCAGCGGCGCAGATGCCCCAGCCCGAACGTGTCGTGGCTGTAGATGAGTACGCGCGCGCCTTCGAGCCGTTCCGGCATGCTTTGCTCCCGAGCGAGGACGGGTTTCGGTACGGGTCGAAGGATGAGGACCGCCGCGCGATGCGCCAGCCGCAATCCGGCAATGTCAGCCGGGCCGGTCACGGACGGACCCCGGTTACCGGCAAGCCACCCTGGCCCGTCAGTTTAGCCGATGCCCGATCCCGGTGCGCAACCCCGCGCCTACCGGCGGGGCGCCGGACGGCGGGCGGCCCGCGACGTTACGTGTACCTGCGGGTGTCGTCGATGACCTTGCCGTCGTTGGGCAGCTCGCCGGTGCCGCGGACCTGCACTTCGCCGCGAAGCTTGGTGACCTCGCGGATCGACGCGACGATCGCCTCGATCGGGGCCGTCCGCCCCTCGCGGGGCTCGACGTGCAGCGTCATGCGGTCGTTCTGGTCCGGATTGTCGACCACCAGCCGGGCCCTCCCGATCTCGGCGTGCCGCGCGACGATCGCCGCGACCTGCGAGGGATGCACGAACAGGCCCTTGACCTTGGTCGTCTGGTCGGCGCGCCCCATCCAGCCCTTGATGCGGACGTTGGTGCGCCCGCAGGGCGAGCGCCCTGGAAGCACCGCGGACAGGTCGCCGGTGCCGAAGCGCACCAACGGATAGTCCGGGTTCGACAGCGTGGTCACCACGACCTCGCCGACCTCGCCGTCGGGCACCGGGTCGCCGGTGCCCGGCCGCACGATCTCCAGCAGCACGCCCTCGTCGACGACCAGGCCCTCGCGCGCCGGCGTCTCGTAGGCGATGCTGCCCAGGTCCGCGGTCGCGTAGACCTGGTAGCCGTGGATGCCCCGCCCGATCAGTGCGTCGCGAAGCGACGGCGGGAACGCCTCGCCTGAGACGAGCGCCTTGGTGAGCGAAGGTAACTCGACACCCTGCTCGTCCGCCTTCTCGAGGATGATGCGCAGGAACGACGGCGTGCCGACGTAGCCGGCGGGGCCGAGGTCCGCGATCGCCTGCACCTGCTGCTCGGTCTGCCCCGTCCCGCCGGGGAAGACCGCGCAGCCCAGCGCGAGCGCGCCGGACTCGAGCATCGAGCCCGCCGGCGTGAAGTGGTACGAGAAGCAGTTGTGCACGAGGTCGCCGCGGCGAAATCCCGCGGCGAAGAGCGCCCGGGCGAGGCGCCACCAGTCCGGCGCGCGCCCTTCCGGCTCGTAGATCGGGCCGGGGGAGGCGAACACTCGCGCGATCTCGCCGTAGCCCGATGCGGCAAGGCCGCCGAACGGGCGCGTTCCCTGCTGCAGGTCGAGCAACTCCCCCTTGCGGATCACGGGCAGCTGCGCGAGTTCCTCGCGCGAGGTCACCGCGCGCGGATCGACTCCCGCGAGGGACCTGGCAAACGCCGGCGCACGCGCCTTCGCGTGCGCGACCTGCATCGGCAGTCGGCCGAAGATGTCGCGCTCGCGCGCCTCGGGGTCGCGCGTCTCGAGTGCGTCGTAGTGGGT
>CAYQAF010000008.1:0-13892 GCA_964415375.1 uncultured Alcaligenaceae bacterium | reverse complement strand
GGTGATGGGCTGGCTGGTGCTGATCGCGCTCGCGATCGTGCTGATCGGCTTCGCACTGGGCCCGCTGATCTGGGCGGTGACCGCCGCGTGGGTGCTCTACCGGGTGATTCGCGGCCTGCTGTACTTCAAGGACCAGCGGCCGATCCCGGGCGTATGACCCCACGCTGAAGTGCCACACGCGACGCCCGGCCTCCGCGCCGGGCGTCGCGCGTTGCGGAAGTCGTCAGCGTCCTGCCTTGGCGACGATGCGGTCGAAGTAGTACCCCGCACGCGGCAGCTCGCGACCTTCGGCTTCCAGCTTCGCCGCCAGCAGTGCCAGTCTCGCGGCAGCGCGGCGGCGCACGGCGTCGTCGGTCGCGTGCCGAAGGAGCGCCGCGAGGTCGGCGATTTCGCGGCGCTGTTCGACTTCCGGCGGGATGAACCCGGCATTCTTGAGGATCCGATAGCCGACGCGCAGGTCCTCCGGCACCATGCGGTCATCGTCGAGGTCGAGCGGCTTGCCAGCGCCGGGAAGGTTCTCGAACGCGCCCTCGGCGATGCCCTGCGCGATGCGTTGCTCGACGATGCTGTCCAGGAGTCCCACGGCGGTCAGTGGCGCGGCGGCGTGTAGCTCGCGGCGTTGCGCAAGGTCCAGTCGGCGAGGAAGTCGAGCGCGCCCTGCGCGCGCGCGGCGTTGGGATGGTTCACCATCGCCACCAGGATCCAACGTGTTCCGCCCGGATCCTGCAGGTAGCCCGCCAGGGCACGCACGCCCTCGAGCGAGCCGGTCTTGAGCAGCGCCCGGCCGGCAGCGCTGCCGTTGCGCATGCGCCGCGCGAGCGTACCGTCGGTCGCCGCGATCGCGAGCGATGTTGCCAGTTCCTCGCGCACGGGGCTCGCGTGCGCTGCGGCGAGGAGCTGCGCGAGCCCGCGCGCAGTCACGCGCTCCGTACGCGACAGGCCCGAGCCGTTGTCGACCTGGAAGCCCGGGATCGCGAGCTTGCGCTTGGCCAGCCAACGGTGCACGGCTTCGCGCGCACCGTCGATCGTCGCCGGTGGCGGGCCCGAGGTCGCGGCGAGCGTGAGGAAGAGCTGGCGGGCCATCACGTTGTTCGACAACTTGTTGACGTCGCGGATCACGTCGTGGAGGGGCGCGGACTCGAGCGCAGCGAACGGCTTGGCCGGCGGCGCCCGGCCTTCCCGCACGGTACCCCCGAACGTGCCGCCGGCGGCGGCGAAGTAGGCCGCGAACATGCCGTGGACGTAGGCCGGGTGATCGAGCAGCGCAACGTTCCAGTCGCGCGCGCCACAGCCGCGCGGGTACTGCCCCGGGAATGCCACGAGCGCCGCTTCGGGCTCGTTGACGAACGACCCGGACACCGAGCGCCGCCAATTGCCGCAGTCACCGTCGACCAGCGTGGGCGACGGGCCCAGCGCGACCTGCGGCAGCGGCGGTTCCATCCGCAGGTCGACGGCATCGCCGGCGGCGTTGGGCTCGAACGCGAAGCGAACGGACTTGAAGTTGACGAGCAGCGCATCGGGCCCGACGTTGTAGGGTCGCAGCGGTTCGGCGTCGAACGCCGCGGGATCGTGCTCGATCGGCGCGAAGTGGCTGCGGTCGAGCACAAGGTCGCCCTCGATCCGCTCGAGGCCCTTCGCATGGAGGTCGGCCATGAACCCCTGCCACTGCTCTATCGTGATCTTGGGGTCGCCGTGGCCCTTGAGGGTCAGGTCGCCGTGCAGGGTGCCGTCTACCAACTCCCCGCCGAGGTAGGCCTCGGTGCGCCACCGATAGTCCGGCCCGAGGAGCTCGAGCGCTGCGAACGTGGTCACGAGCTTCATCGTCGAGGCGGGATTCATCGGCGCGTCGGGCTGGTGCGCGAACAGCGGCCGGCGCGCGTCCACGCGCTGCACGACGACGGCGACGTGCGAGAGCGGTACGCCGGCGTCGAGGAATGCGCGCGCGACGGGCCGCGGCAACTCCGCGCGCGCCGCGGCCGCCGTAAGCACGAGGACGAGTGCGACGAGCGCGCTACGCATCGTCCAGGATCGCGCGCGTCGCATCGACCAGCAGGCCCCAGTCGGTGTCGGAGGTCACGTACGGCGGCATGAAGTAGACGGTGCGCCCGATCGGCCGCAGCAGCACGTCGCGTGCCAGCCCCTCGGCGAAGCACCAACGGGAGAAGTCGGCGCGCGGTGAAGCCACCTCGAAAGCCCAGATCATCCCGCGCTGCCGGAAGTTCCTCACCTTCGGATGTGCGGCCAACGGCGCGGCACGGGCTGAGAAACGCGCGGCGCGCGCCCGGTTCGCGACGATCACGTCGTCGTCGCGGAAGATGTCGAGGACCGCGAGCGCCGCCCGGCACGCGAGCGCGTTGCCAGTGTAGCTGTGGGAGTGCAGGAAGCCGCGGGTGACGTCGTCGTCGTAGAACGAGGCGTACACGTCGTCGGTGGACAACACGCAGGCGAGGGGAAGGTAGCCGCCGGTGATGCCTTTCGACAGCAGCAGGAAGTCGGGCGCGATCCCCGCCTGCTCGCAGGCGAAGAGCGTGCCGGTGCGACCGAAGCCCGTCATGATCTCGTCGGCGATCAGGTGCACGCCGTAGCGCGTGCACAACTCGCGGGCGCGGACCAGGTAGTGGGGGTCGTGCATCGCCATGCCGGTCGCGCCCTGCACCAGCGGCTCGACGATCAGCGCGGCCGTCGTCGCGTGGTGCCGGGCGAGGTACGCCTCGAGCGCACGCGCCGCCCGCTCGGCGACGTCGCGCGGCGTTTCACCATGGCGGGCGAGCCGGGCATCGGGCGAGGGCACGGTCGCGTGGCGCGCGAGGAGCGGCTCGTAGGTGGTGCGGAACAGCGGCACGTCGGTGACTGCGAGCGCGCCGAGCGTCTCGCCGTGGTAGCCGCCCGCGACGCTGACGAAGCCCCGCTTCTCCGGCTTGCCGCGGTTCGCCCAGGCGTGGAAGCTCATCTTGAGCGCGATCTCCGTCGCCGTGGCGCCGTCGGAACCGTAGAACGCGTGACCGAGTCCCGGCGGCGCCAGTGCCGCGAGCCGCTCCGAGAGCTCGACTACGGTACGGTGGGTGAAGCCCGCGAGCAGCACGTGCTCGAGCGTCGCGAGCTGGTCGACGATCGCGGCGTTGATGCGCGGGTTCGCGTGGCCGAACAGGTTGACCCACCACGACGACACGGCGTCGAGATAGCGGCGTCCCTCGAAGTCGAACAGCCACGCGCCCTCGCCGCGCGCGACCGGCACGATCGGCAGCGTTTCGTGCACCTTCATCTGCGTGCACGGGTGGAACACCGCCGCGCGGCTTCGCGCAAGCCAGGCGGCGTTCCCGCCCGGTCCGGTGACGCTCATCGCAGCCGTCGGTCCTGCATGCGCGCGACCGCGGCGACCAGTTCGCGCGCGATCCCGGGCTCTCGCACCGAGTGGCCGGCATCGGGCACGACAATGTACTCGGCCTCCGGCCACGCCAGCGCGAGCTCGTAGGCGGTTTCGATCGGGCAGATGACGTCGTAGCGGCCGTGCACGATCGTGCAGGGCAGGTGGCGGATGCGATGCAGGTTGGCGAGCAGTTGGCCGTCGTCGAGGAACGCGTTGTGGACGAAGTAGTGCGCCTCGATGCGGGCGATCGCCAGCGCGGCCGCGTCGTCGGCGAACTGCGGTCCGTTCTCGACGCGGGGCAGCAGCGTCGAGCAGGTGGTCTCGTAGCGGTCCCACGCGTAGGCTGCGGGAAGGTGGACCGCGGGATCGTCGTCGGTCAACCGCCGATAGTAGGAGGCGAGGACGTCGTCGCGCTCCTCCTCGGGCAGGAAGGCGTACAGCGCGTGCCACGCCTCCGGGAAGAGGCGGCCCATGCCGTGCATGAACCAGTCGATCTCGCGGGGCGTGGCGAGGAACACGCCACGAAGCACGAGCCCGGCGCACCGCTGCGGATAGGTCTCGGCGTAGGCGATGGCGAGCGTCGCTCCCCAGGAGCCTCCGAACAGCACGAACCGGTCGATGCCGAGGTGGGCGCGGAGCTTCTCCAGGTCGGCGACGAGCGTCCAGGTGGTGTTGTCGATCACGCTCGCGTTGGGCGTCGAGCGGCCCGCGCCGCGCTGGTCGAACAGCACGATCCGCCAGAAGTCCGGATCGAAGAAGCGCCGGTGGTGCGGCAGGCAGCCCCCGCCGGGGCCGCCATGCAGGAACACGACGGGCGGCCCGTCGGGGTTGCCGCACTCTTCCCAGTACAGCGTGTGGCGCGCGTCGACCGGCAGGCGGCCGATCGCCGCGGGTTCCGGGAGCGGGAACAGGAAGGAGTCGGCGGCGAGGTGCCGCGTCGCGTCGTTGTTCATCGGCACGTCGCGCGCATGTCGTCGCCGTCGGCGCGCGCCTCGGGGGGCGCGTCCTCGCCGTCGACGGGGCTCACCAAAGGCATCGGCGCTCTCCGTTTCCGCCCCGCGTCGCTCAGGGGGCTCGCTGTCCCGGGCGATTATGCCGCAGCCCTGCATTCGCGCCCGCGCTCGGCTATCCTCGCGGGATACGGGAACGAGGAGAGCGAACGATGCGGGAATGGCTGGAAGCTGTACCGTGCCTGCCGGTCGATGCCGGCGACGCGGTCCTGGTGGGCAGGGTGTACGTGCCGTCCTGCGACGGACCGGCGCTCGTTGCCGTGAGGGACGGGCAACTGCTCGACCTGTCGGGAGTTGCGGCGACTTCCTCGGCGCTCGTCGAGTTCGAGCATCCGGCGCGCACGGTGCGCGGTGCGATGGGCCTGCCCGTGATCGGCACGCTCGCGGACGTCCTTGCGAACACCCCCGACGACGCGCGCGACGGATCGAAACCGTGGCTGCTCGCGCCGTGCGACCTGCAGGCGGTCAAGGCGGCGGGGGTGACCTTCGTGGCGAGCATGCTCGAGCGCGTCATCGAGGAGCAGGCGCGGGGCGATCCGGCGCGCGCGGAGGCTGTGCGTGCGTCGATCGCCGAGGTGATCGGTACGGATCTTGCGGCGGTCCGCCCCGGCTCCGCCGAGGCGGCGCGCATCAAGGAGGTGCTGATCGCCGCCAAGGCGTGGTCGCAGTACCTCGAGGTCGGCATCGGTCCGGACGCCGAGATCTTCACCAAGTCGCAGCCGATGTCGGCGGTGGGCACGGGCGCGGACGTCGGCATCCACCCGAAGTCGGCGTGGAACAATCCCGAGCCCGAGGTCGTGCTGTTTGCGAACAGCCGCGGCACGACCGTCGGCGCCGCGTTGGGCAACGACGTCAACCTGCGCGACTTCGAGGGGCGCAGCGCGCTGCTGCTCGGCAAGGCGAAGGACAACAACGCGTCGTGCGCGATCGGCCCGTTCCTGCGGCTCTTCGACGAGCGTTTCGGGATCGACGACGTGCGCAGCGCGGAGATCGCGCTGCGCGTCGAGGGGCCCGACGGCTTCGTGATGGACGGCAGGAGCTCGATGGCGCGGATCAGCCGCGATCCGCTCGACCTCGTCGCCCAGGCGATCGGGCCGAACCACCAATACCCCGACGGGCTCGTGCTGTTCTGCGGGACGATGTTCGCGCCCGTCCAGGACCGGCGCGGCCCGGGGCAGGGCTTCACGCACGAGATCGGGGACGTCGTGACCGTTGCCACGCCGCGGCTCGGCGCGCTGGTGAACCGGGTGAATCGCACCGACGCGATCGCGCCGTGGACGTTCGGCACCCGCGCGCTGATGGCCAACCTCGCGCGCCGCGGCCTGCTGTAGCACGCCGACCGCGCCCGGACGGGCGCGCGGTCGCGAATCGCGCCAGCTGCTACGTTCTCTTGCCCTTGAAGGCCACCACCTTCTGCTTCTGCGTGCCGAGGCCCTCGATGCCAAGCTCCATGACGTCGCCGGCCTTCAGGTACTGCGGCGAGGGCTTCTGGCCCATGCCCACGCCGGGGGGCGTGCCGGTGGTGATCACGTCACCCGGCTCGAGCGTCATGTAGCGCGACACGTCGGCGATGAGCTTCGCGACGCCGAAGATCATCGTGCCCGTGCTGCCGTCCTGCTTGGTCTTGCCGTTGACGGCGAGCCACATCTTGAGGTTCTGCGGGTCCTTGACCTCGTCGGTGGTGACGAGCCAGGGTCCGAGCGGACCGAACGTGTCGCAGCCCTTGCCCTTGCCCCACTGTCCGCCGCCCTTCTTGAGCTGGAACTCGCGCTCGGACAGGTCGTTGACCACGCAGTAGCCGGCGACGTGCTTCAGCGCGTCCTTTTCCTCGACGTAGCGCGCGCGCTTGCCGATGACAACGCCCAGCTCGACCTCCCAGTCGGACTGCGTCGAATCCTTAGGCAGCATCACCGGGTCGTTCGGTCCCTGGATGCAGGTCGTCGACTTGAAGAAGACGATCGGGTTCTCGGGGATCGGCGAGCCGGTCTCCTTCGCGTGGTCGACGAAGTTGAGACCGATGGCGATGAACTTGCCGACGCCGGCGACGCAGGGGCCGAGGCGCGGGCGGCCGCGCACGAGCGGCAGGCGCTTGGCATCGACCTTGCGCAGGGCGGCCAGCGCGGCCGGGGCGAGCGCTGCGCCGGACAGTTCCTTCACTTTGCGCGAGAGGTCGCGCAGCTTGCCTTCGACGTCGATCAGGCCGGGCTTTTCCTTGCCGGGGGGGCCATAGCGGACGAGCTTCATCGTGAGTCTCCTTGGAGCGGGTTCGTGGGGATGCGGGCGGTGGGCGTCAGATGGTCATGCCGCCGTCGCACGAATAGACGTTGCCGGTGATGTACGACGCCTCGTCGGAAGCCAGGTAGACCACCAGCGGCACGATTTCCTCGGGTTTGGCGATGCGTCCCATCGGTTGCCGTGCGACGAACGCCTTGCGCGCCGCGGCCGGATCGGCGTGCGCGTTGATGCGGTCGGCGAGCGAAGGCGTGTCGACCGTGCCCGGGGCGATGGCGTTGCAGCGGATGCCCTTCTGCACGAAGTCGGCGGCGACCGACTTGGTGAGGCCGATGACCGCGGCCTTGCTCGTGCCGTAGGCGAAGCGGTTCGGGATGCCCCGGATCGACGAGGCGATCGACGCCATGTTGATGATCGACGCCCACGTGCCCTTCGATTGGTGCTCGGCGACCATCGCGGGCAGCGCGGCGCGCGTCATCAGGTACATCGAGCGCACGTTGAGGTTCATCGTGAACTCCCAGTCCTTCGGCGCGCATTCGAGGATCGTGCCGTTGTGGACGTAGCCCGCGCAGTTGAACAGGATGGAGAGTGGCGGCAGCTCGCCGACGAGCTTCTCGACGGCCGCGTCGTCCAGCACGTCCAGCCGGCGCGTCGTCACGTTGGCGACGCCCTTGAAGTCGTCGAGGAACTTCTCGTTCACGTCGGTCGCGCAGACGCTCGCGCCCTCGCGCGCCATCGCCAATGCGGCCGCGCGGCCCATGCCCTGGCCCGCGGCGGTGACGAGCGCGGTCTTGCCTGACAGCCGTCCAATCATTTCGACGTCTCTCCTCGTGGTGGGGCGTGTCCGCCGAGCGACGGCGCGATCGCCGCCGTCGGGTCGGCCCAGTCGTGGTTGGGAACGTGCGCGAACCAGCCGGGGCGGCCGGGGTCGCGGTCGTAGGGGTAGCTGCCGAGCTCGCGGTAGAGCGCGTGGTAGCGGGCGAGCTTGTCGCGGTCGAGCGAGATGCCGAGCCCGGGCGCATCGGGCACGCGGATCGCGCCGCCCTCGTAGCGCAGCGGGCCGCCCTCGATCACGTCGTCGGTCAGGTGGTGGTAGTGCGCGTCGGCGGTGTACGAGAGGTTGGGCAGCACGGCGCCGAGGTGCAGCATCGTCGCGAGCTGGATGCCGAGCTCGCCCGAGCTGTGCACCGCCACCTGCATGCCGAGGGTCTCGCACACGTTCGCGGCCTTGATGCACGGGCGGATGCCGCCCCAGAAGGTCGTGTCGAGCAGGATCACGTCGATCGCGCGGGTGGCCGCGTTGGCGGCCAGCTGCTCGAAGTTCACGACGACCGTGTTGGTGGCGAGCGGCACCTTCGCGAAGTCGCGCAGTGCCTTCATCTGGGCGATACCGTAGACCGGGTCCTCCAGCCAGTCGTTGGCGAGGTCCTCGATGCCGCGGGCAAACGCGATAGCGTCGCCGAACGACCACGCCGAATTGGGGTCGTGGCGCATCCGTTCGCCGGGGAACGCCTGCGCGAGCGCCCGGTAGCACGCGAGCTCGTGGGCGGGGGGGAACACGCCGCCCTTCAGCTTGTGCGTCCGGAAACCGTGCCGGGCCTTGAGCTCGCGCGCGTGCGCGACGAGCTGTTCCGCAGTGCGGACCTCGCCCTTGCCCGTCGCGGGGTCGGGGTAGCGATAGAACAGGTAGCTCGCGAACTCGACGGTGTCGCGCAGCTTGCCGCCGAGGAGCGCGTGCACCGGCACGCCGAGCTTCTTGCCGATGATGTCGAGGCAGGCGAACTCGATCGCGGCGTGCAGCTGCGTGCGGTTGTTGTAGAGGCTCGCGGTCGGATTGCAGATCGCGAGGCGCAGCGCCTCGAGGCGGAACACGTCGTGCCCGCGCAGGTAGGTCTGGAGCCCGGCGAAGGCCCGGGTGGCGTCTTCACCGCCGCCGCCCATCTCGCCCAACCCGACGTAGCCGTCGGTCGTCTCGACCTCGACGACCGTGCGCACGAACCGTCCCCAGTGCGCGCCGTTGCTGTGGCGCAGCGGGGCTTCGAGCGGGACCGTTACGGGCGTGGCACGAATCGCGCGGATCGTCGTGGCAGACATGGCGTTGCTCGCCGTTGCATGGGCACGAGGGCTGTGCTTGCGGCAAGACGGGATCTTACGCCCTTGATCGTCAACTGGTAAAACCACTTGACCACTTGTCGCCTGACGTCGGCGCCGCGACGCGAATGCCCGCGTCGCCGCGCGGTTGCAAGCCGTGCCGGCGGATCGTAGCCTAGGACATCTGCCGGGGCTTCGGCGCAAGGGACCCATGGAACGATTCACGATCTCGCTCGAGCAGGAACTCGCCGCGGACTTCGACCGGCTGATCCGGGAGCGCGGCTATACCAATCGTTCGGAGGCGGTGCGCGACATGCTGCGCGCCGCGCTCGAGCGCCACCGGATGGAGCGCGACGAAGGCACGCACTGCGTGGCCAGCCTGTCCTACGTGTTCGGCCATCACGAGCGGGAACTCGCCGACCGCCTGACCGCGTTGCAGCACGCCCACCACGACCTCTGCGTGTCGACGACGCACGTGCATCTCGATCACGACGACTGCCTGGAGACCCTGGTGCTGCGCGGCCCGACGGCGGCGGTACGTCGCTTCGCCGACGCGCTCGTTGCCGAGCGCGGCGTCCGCCACGGCCAGCTCAACCTGATCACCGTCGAGGTGTCCGGACGCGGCGCGAAGTACGCCCACGCGGATTCGCGCGGCACGCACGCGCACACTCACCCCCACGTGCACCTGAAACCGAGGCGCTGACCGGAGCGGACCGCCGCGCCAAGGGCAATTGGTAATACCACTTGACCACCTCTCGGCCTCGGGATAGCCTTCTTCGATCCCTCCTTCGGTACCCCGGGAGGCCCGTCCTTCGTGTCGCCGGCGCCATGCCGTTCCAAAGCATCGAACCTCGTCGCCTGTACCGGCAGATCGCCGATCAGATTCGCGGACTGATCCGGTCCGGCGAGTTCGCCGCCGGCGCACGCCTGCCGCCGGAGCGCGTCCTCGCGAAGCAGCTCGGCGTGTCGCGGCCGAGCGTCCGCGAGGCGCTGATCGCGCTCGAGGTCGAGGGCCTGGTCGAGGTGAGGATCGGCTCGGGCATCTACGTGCTCGCGCAGGACGGCCAGCCGGCCGGGGAGTCCTCGGACGGCGACGCGCCCGCCGGGCCGTTCGAGCTCATGCGCGCGCGCTACGTCATCGAGTCGGAGTGCGCGGCGCTCGCCGCCAAGTCGGCGAAGAAACCGCAGCTCGCGGCGATCGAGCAGGCACTCGAGGAGATGGAGCGCGAGCGCGCGCAAGGGCACCCGCCGCTCGCAGGCGACCGGATGTTCCACCTGGCCGTGGCCGAGGCCACCGGCAACGGCGCGCTGGTCCACGTCGTGAAGACACTCTGGGAGGAGCGCACCGGCCCGCTCTACAAGCAGCTCGAGCATCACTACGACACGCCCGGCCTGTGGGAGTCGGCCATGGCCGAGCATCGGGCGGTACTGAAGGCGATCGGGGCACACGATGCCGCCGGCGCGAAGGCGGCGATGCAACGCCACCTCAACGGGGCCTACAAGCGATTTTCGAAGGGCTGGGACACGTTCCAGTAGCGTCCCGGCCGCACACGAAGGAGAAATGCATGTTCGCAGCGCGTATCCACGGCAAGGAAGACCTGCGTCTCGACGCGTTCGACACCCCCGCGCCGGGCCCCGGGGAGGTGCTGCTCCGGCTTGGCGCCGGCGGCATCTGCGGTTCCGACCTGCACTATTACTTCGAGGGTCGCAACGGCAGCTTCATCGTCCGCGAGCCGCTGATCCCGGGCCACGAGGCCTCGGCGGTGGTCGAAGCGATCGGTCCGGGGGTGACGCGCGTCAAGAAGGGCGATCACGTCGCCGTATCCCCTTCGCACGCCTGCGGGCGCTGCGAGGGCTGCCGCTCCGGTCGCGAGCAGCTCTGCTCGAACATGAAGTTCGTCGGCAGCGCGAGCCTCTTTCCCCACGTGCAGGGCATGTTCCGCGAGTATTTCGTGATGGGCGAGCGGCAGTGCTATCCGGTCGGCGGCGACGTCTCGCTCGGCGAGCTCGCCTTCGCCGAACCCCTTGCGGTCGCACTGCACACGATCCATCGCGGTCCCGACCTGATCGGCAAGTCGGTGCTCGTCACCGGCGCCGGCACGATCGGCTGCCTCACCGTGATGGCCGCGCGGCTCGCGGGTGCCGCGAGCATCACCGTCTCGGACATCCTCGACCGTCCGCTGGCCAAGGCGCGCGAGGTCGGCGCGGACGTCACGCTTCGCGCCGACCGCGAGGGCGACAAGCTGGCAGCACCCCGCTACGACGTCTGCTACGAGGTCTCGGGGAGCTTCGCTGCCCTCAAGTCCTGCGTCGCGGCGGTGAAGAAGGGCGGTGTCGTCGTGCAGGCCGGCACGCTGCCGCACGAGCCCCTGCCTTTCGTGATCAACGAGGTCATGGCCAAGGAGATCGACCTGCGCGGCGTGTTCCGCTGGGGCATCGAGTTCGACTGGGCCGTCGAGTACCTTTCCAATCGTCGCGTCGACGTGCGGCCGCTGCTGTCCGGGCAGTTTCCGCTGAAGGACGCGGTCAGCGCGTTCCAGGCCGCCGCCGACAAGACGAAGAACACCAAGGTCCAGGTGGTCTGCGCCTGAGCACCGATTTCACACCAGAGGAGAGTTCCATGCGTCTCATCAGCAAATTCGTCCTGGCCGCCGGCGCCGTCGCCGTCGCCTCCATCCTCGCCGTCGCGCCCGCGTCGGCGCAGACCAAGCTCAAGTGGGCGCACGTCTACGAGACGAGCGAGCCGTTCCACAAGTGGTCGGTGTGGGCCGCCGACGAGATCAAGAAGCGCACCAACGGGCGCTATGAGGTGACGGTGTTCCCGGCGTCGTCGCTCGGCAAGGAGACCGACATCAACCAGGGCCTGACGCTCGGCACCGTCGACATCATCATCTCCGGCCTGTCGTTCGCGGCGCGGCAGACGCCGCGGATCGGCGTCGGCTACTACCCGTACACGTTCCGCGACGCCGACCACCTGCTCGCCTGGGCGAAGAGCCCGGCCTTCGACGAGCTCACCGCGCTCTACCGCGACAAGTCGGGCATCCAGGTCGCCGCGATGACCTACTACGGCACGCGCCACTCGACGTCGAACAAGGACTTCAAGGACTGCGCGGGCATGAAGGGCCTGAAGATGCGCGTGCCCGACGTGCCGGCCTACCTCGCGCTGCCGAAGAGCTGCGGCGCCAACCCGACGCCGATCGCGTTCGCCGAGGTCTACCTCGCGCTGCAGAACGGCACCGTGGAGGCGCAGGAGAATCCCCTGACGACGATCGAGGCGAAGAAGTTCTACGAAGTGCAGAAGAACGTGATCCTCACCGGCCACATCGTCGACGCGCTCGCCACGCAGGTCGCCCCGCACGTCTGGACCAAGCTGTCCGACGCCGACAAGAAGATCTTCACCGCGGTGATGCAGGAGGCGGCGGCAGGCGCGACCAACGACATCAAGAAGCGCGAGGCTGAGCTGGTCGACGAGTTCAAGAAGAAGGGGCTGAACGTCCATGGCATCGACAAGAAGGGCTTCCAGGACGCGATCATGAAGACCGTTCCGCTCGAGACGATGGGCTACAGCAAGGCCGACTGGGACAAGATCCAGGCGATCAAGTAACTCGATGGCGAGTGCCGGGCGCCGGTGACGGTGCCCGGCGGGGCATCCGATGAGCGCGAACGGCGATTCCGATCATATCCTCGACGAATCCGGTCACTTCCACGCGACCGACGCGCCGGTGGACATCTCGGGCTACAAGTTCGAGGACTGGTTCACGTTCGCCGTGTTCTGGCTGCTCGCGCTGGACGTCTTCTACCAGTTCTTCACGCGCTACGTGCTCGACGACTCGGCCGCATGGACCGAGGAGATTGCGCGCTACCTGCTGATCGTCGTGACGTTCGTCGGCGCGTCGATGGCGGTGCGGCGCAACAACCACATTCACGTGGAGTTCATCTACCGCTACCTGCCGCCCGGGGTGGGTCGCGTGCTGTCGTCACTCGTCGACGTCGTGCGCATTGCCTTCCTCGGTTACGCCACGTGGCTCGCGATCACGCTGGTGCCGCGCATGCAGAACCTGAAGATGACGATCGTCGACTTCCCGATGAGCTACATCTACGGGATCGTCGCGGCAGGGTTCGCGCTGATGACGTTCCGCTCGATCCAGGTCGCGTGGCAGCACTGGAAGCAGGGCTGGAGCGTGTTGGAGCGGCCAGCCGAGGCGATACCCGACGCCTGAGCCGCGAGCCACTCCGTGAACGGTCTCCTCTTCGGCGGCTTCCTGGCCGCGCTGATGACGGGCCTGCCGATCGCGATGGCGATGGCGCTCGCCGCGCTGCTGTACATCTGGATCTCGGGGACGATTCCCCCGCTCACCGTGATCCACCGCATGGTCGGCGGCGTCGACAGCTTCCCGCTGCTGGCGGTGCCGTTCTTCATCCTGGCCGGCAACCTCATGAACTCCGCCGGGATCACCAACCGCATCTACAACTTCGCGCTCGCGCTGGTCGGCTGGCTGAAGGGCGGGCTCGGGCACGTCAACGTGGTGGGCAGCGTGATCTTCGCCGGCATGTCCGGCACCGCGATCGCCGACGCCGGTGGCCTCGGCACGATCGAGATCAAGGCGATGAAGGACCACGGCTATCCGGCCGAGTTCGCCGTCGGGATCACCGCGGCCTCGGCCACGCTGGGTCCGATCATCCCGCCCTCGCTGCCGATGGTGATCTACGGCGTGCAGGCGAACGTGTCTATCGGCAAGCTGTTCGCGGCCGGCTTCATACCGGGCGCGGTGATGGCGCTGCTGATGATGGCGCTGGTGAGCTACTACGCGTACGTGCGCAAGTACGGGTCGGACATCGCCTTCTCCTGGCCGCGCATGGGCGGGGCCTTGCTCGAACTCGGCTTCGTGGTCCTCACCGCCGTCGTCCTCTACTTCCTGTGGTCGCACGAAGGTCTGCCGGGATGGATCCGCTTCGGCGCCCTGCTGGCCGGCACGATGGTCGCCGACAAGGTGTTCAAGTTCGAAGCCTACATGGCGTTGCTGACGCCGGTGATTCTCATCGGCGGCATGGCGACCGGTCTGTTCACGCCGACCGAGGCGGCCGTTGCCGCCGTGGCGTGGGCGCTGTTCCTGGGTTTCGTCTGGTACCGCACGCTCAACTGGCGCATGTTCGTGAAGATCTCGATGGACACGATCGAGACCACGGCCGTC
>CAYQAF010000007.1:0-15015 GCA_964415375.1 uncultured Alcaligenaceae bacterium | reverse complement strand
GATCCTGCTGCCTGCGCCGCCGCGCGAAGGTTCGAGCGAGCCGCAGGTGCAGGTGCGAGCGGCACGCCGCGTCGCGACCGACGGCGACCACGACCTCGCGGTGCTCTCGATCGAGGGCGGGCCGCTGCCCGCCCTCTCGCTTGGCGACTCCACCGGGGTTCGCGAGGGGCGGACCGCCTACTTCACGGGCTTTCCGATCGGTGCCGTGCTGGGGCCCCATCCCGCAACCCACCGCGCGCTGGTTGCTGCGGTGACGCCGATCGCCATCCCGCAGCCGACCTCCGGCAGTCTCGACGCAGCGACGGTGAAGCGGATCGCGGCCGGTCCGTTCCCGGTGTTCCAGCTCGACGGCACCGCGTACCCCGGAAACAGCGGCAGTCCGCTCTACGACGGCGAGACGGGGGCCGTGCTGGGCGTGCTCAACATGGTGCTGGTCAGGGCGACGAAGGAGTCGGCGCTGACCCAGCCCTCGGGCATCGCGTACGCCGTGCCGGCCGAGCACCTGCGGGCGCTGCTCGCGAGGGCTCGCTAGCGTGGAGATCGCGTTCACGCTGAAGGCGATCGCCAAGGCGCTCGTGCTGCCGCCCGCGGGACCGATACTCCTGGCCCTCGTGGGGCTGCTCGTGACGCGCCACGCGCCTCGGGCGGGTCGGGCGCTGATCTGGACGGGCGCACTGTCGCTCGTGCTGCTGTGCCTGCCGATCGTCGCGTGGCTGCTCGCGCGGCCGTTCGACATGAGGCCACTCGACTACACGGAAGCGAATCGAGCGCAGGCGATCGTGATCCTCGGCGGCGGCACCCGGCGCCTGGCGCCCGAGTACGGCGGGGACACGATGGCGCGGTTCACGGCCGAGCGCGTGCGCTACGGGGCCCGCGTCGCGCGGCAGACCGGCCTGCCGGTCCTCGTCGCCGGGGGTTCGATGCCGGACGTGCAATCGTCCGAGGCCGCGATCATGCGGGCGGTGCTCGAAGCCGAGTACGGCGTCGCCGTGCGGTGGGCCGAGGATCGCTCGCGCAATACCCACGAGAATGCACAGTTCTCCGCGGCGCTGCTGAAGGCCGACGGCGTGGCGACGGTCGTCCTGGTGGCGCACGCGATGGACATGCCGCGCGCGCGCGCGGAATTCGCCGCGGCGGGAATCGCAATCGTCGCGGCTCCCACGGGACTCACATCGGCGGGCCCAATCCGCCTGATGGACTTCGTGCCTTCGGCGCCCGCGCTGCAGGCCTCGCACAACGCGCTCTACGAGATCCTCGCGAACGTCGTGCTCGTCGTCTCAAGCCGCTGACCGCACGCCGGCAAGGATAGGAATATGCCGCGGCATCACCGCGGCCGGAAACGAAAACGCCGCGGGGTCGCCGCGGCGTGTTCTCGATCGACTGGTCGGGGTGAGAGGATTTGAACCTCCGGCCTCTACGTCCCGAACGTAGCGCTCTACCAGGCTAAGCTACACCCCGATTGGGACTGCCCGCGCCGCGCGTGATACCGCTCGATACCGCTCAGTACGCGCGGTCGGCCGCGAAAGTCGCCAATTGTAGCAGGCTTTGCGCGTGCGGCGACGGCGGCAGGCCATCGAGCGCGGCAACGGCCTTGCGGCCCTCGACGACCGCGCGATCGCGGGCGTAGCCGAGCGCCCCCGTCTCCTCGAGGATCCGCATTACCGGCTCGAAATCGACCAGTCGCCCGCCGCCTTCGACCGCCCGGCGAATCGTGTCCCCGGCGGCGGGGTTGCCGACCGCCAGCGCCCGGATCAGGGGCAGCGTCATCTTTCCCTCGGCGAGGTCGTCGCCCAGGTTCTTGCCGATCGCCGCGGCTTCGCCCGAGTAGTCGAGCACGTCGTCCATGATCTGGAAGGCAGTGCCGACGTGCTTGCCGTAGCTGGCGAGCGCATCCTCCCAAGCCGGGTCCCCGCCGAGCACGGCGCCCAGGCGCGCGGCCGCCTCGAACAGCTTCGCCGTCTTGCGGTGGATCACGGCGAGGTAGGCGTCCTCGCCGACGTCCGCGCGACCCGAATGCATGAGCTGCAGCACCTCGCCCTCGGCGATCACGTTGGTGGCGTCGGAGACGATGCGCAACACCGGCATGCGGTCGAGGGCGACCATCATCTGGAACGCTCGCGAGTAGAGGAAGTCGCCGACCAGAACCGCTGCGGCATTGCCGAAGGCGGCGTTGGCCGTTGCCCGGCCGCGCCGTTGCGACGACTCGTCGACGACGTCGTCGTGCAGGAGCGTCGCGGTGTGGATCATCTCGATCACGGCGGCGAGCGTGTACTGGTCGCGGCCATGGTGCCCGCAGGCGCCTGAGGCGAGGAGGACGAGCGCGGGGCGCAGGCGCTTGCCGCCGCTGCCGATGATGTAGTCGCCGATCTGGCGCACGAGCGGGACGTCGGAGGCGAGCGAGGCGCGAAGCGTGTCGTCGACCTCGGCCATGCCCTGGCCGATGACGGGCTGCAGGAATTCGAGGGTCACTGGATGAGAGCGCGGAAAAAGCGGGGGACGGCATGCGGCCAGGCCGCGAGCGGGGCACGGCGCGCGCGGCGGCCGGCATGCAAACCCTCGAATTTTACCGGATTGCCGGCGGCTGCCGGCCGGTATCGCCGATTTGCCTTCGCCCGGCACGTGGGGGCCGATCGCGGCCCTTTGACAGGGGCAGAGGAAAGGCCTTAAAATTCAAAACTTTTCCGAGCTCGACGCCGAGCCTCCTGGGCAGGATGCCGGTGCGCGGTGCGGATGGCGGCAATCGGGCGGCCATCAGGCGGCCATCGCGGCGCGTGCCCCGCTCGGACCCATCAAGGAGTTCCCTCTCATGTACGCGGTCGTAAAAACCGGCGGCAAGCAGTACAAGGTTGCCCCCGGCGAAAAACTCAAGGTAGAACAGATGCCGGCGGACGTGGGCGCACAAGTGGTTCTCGACCAGGTGCTTCTGGTCGGCGAGGGCGACAACGTGCGTCTGGGTCAACCCGTGCTCGCGGGCGCTTCGGTGCAGGCGACGGTCGTCTCGCACGGTCGTCACGACAAGGTCAAGATCTTCAAGATGCGGCGGCGCAAGCACTACCAGAAGCACCAGGGCCACCGCCAGAACTACACCGAGCTCAAGATCGACACCATCGTCGGCTGACCTCGCGGAGCGATACGAAATGGCACACAAAAAGGCAGGCGGCAGCTCGCGCAACGGCCGCGATTCGGAAGCGAAGCGGCTGGGCGTCAAGGTCTACGGCGGCGAGGAGATCCGCGCCGGCGGCATCATCGTGCGGCAGCGGGGCACACGGCTTCATCCGGGCGTCAATGTCGGCATCGGCAAGGACCACACGCTCTACGCTCGCGTGGACGGCCACGTGAAGTACGTGACCCGCGGTCCCAAGGGCAACAAGATGGTCGACGTCGTCGCCGCTGAAGCCGCGGCGTAGCGCGCACGCGCCCGGACGGGCAAGAAGTACGGCAAGAAGTAGGGTCAGACTCGACTTTCCGGTTCCGGCCGGAAAGTCGAGTCTGACCCTACTTTGCTACCGGCGCTCGATCCAGGCGAGCAGCCCCATCGCGACCGCGGTGAACAGCACCAGCGGGAACGTCGCGGCGAAGAGCGGCGGCCAGTCGTTCAGCACGCCGAGGTTGTTGAACAGCCGGCCGAGCATGAAGAACGCGAGGCCCAGCATCGTGCCCGTGAAGATGCGCACGCCCATGCCGCCGGAGCGACGCTGGAATTGTGCGAAAGGCAGTGCCAGCACCATCATCACCAGCACCGCGCCCGGATAGAAGATCTTGTTCCAGAACGCGATCTCGAAGCGGGTGGTCTTGGTGTTGGCGCCCATCAGGCGGATGTTGTCGTAGAGCGTGCCGAGCTCGAGCCGCTCGGGCGCGACCTGGTAGACGGTCAGGAGCGACGGGCGCAGCACCGTCTCCCAGGTCGTCTCGGCGACGGTGGTCATCGTCGCCGTGTCGCCGGCGAGCGTCGTCGTCTGCACGTTCGCGAGCTTCCAGCGCCCGGGTTGCACGAACCGCCCGGATTCGGCGCGGCGAACCGCAAGGAGCCGGAAGTCCGGGCCGAACTCGTAGATGCGCACGCCGGAGAGCGACAGGTCGGCGAGCACCGAGCGCACGTTGACGAAGGTCATGTCCTGCCGGAACCAGAAGCCCGAGTCGAACTGCTGCGCGACCACGCTGCTCGAGTCCCCCTTGGCCGAGGCGCGCAGCGTGTTGGCGAGGCGCTCCGCGGCGGGCGAGACGAACTCGCCGGCGAGGAACGTGGCGATCGCGAGCGGGATGCCGACGCGGATCACCGCCCAGGCGACCTGCCAGAGCGATGCGCCCGAGACGCGCATCACGGTGAATTCGGAGCTCACGACAAATTGCGAGAGCGCGAACAGCGTGCCGATCAGCGCCGAAACGGGGAAGAGCTCGTAGGCGCGCGCGGGCAGGTGCAGGGCGACATAGGTCACCGCCCCGACGATCGAGTAGTTGCCCACCCCGACGTCGCCCAACTCGTTGATCAGGTCGAAGAACGAGAACAGCATGAGCAGCGCGGCGAATACCACGAGCGTCGCGCCGAGCACATCGCGGCCGATGTAGCGGGTCAGCGTGCGCATCGGTGGGCGCGCCCGGTGGTCACGCGGCCGGCCGCCGGAACCACCCGCCGGGCGGGGCCATGCGGTGGCGGAACAGCACGAAGACGGTGATCGCCGCGATCGCGTGCGGCACGATCAGCCCGACCCAGAAGTCGAGCTTGCCCTGGGCAATGAGGCTCTGCACGACGTTGAGACCGTTCGTGTAGATCATGTACAGGAAAGCGGCGGCGAGCAGGTTGAACGAACGCCCCATGCGGGGGTTCACCTGCCCCAGCGGGATCGCGAGCAGCGTGAGCATCAGCGCGAGGACGGGCACCGAGATGCGCCAGAACAGCTCGCTTCGCTCCAGCCGACCGTCGGAGGTGAACAGCGTCGCGGTCGGGATGGACCGGCGCGACGTGGGCAGCGCGCGCGCCTCGGCCGGCTCGATCCTCCGCCCCAGCTTCTCGAACTCGATCACCCGGTATTCGAGCGTGCCGGGCTTGCGCTCGTAGCGGCGGCCGTCCTCGAGCACGAGGAAGCGGTCGCCGTTGGGCTGCTCCTCGAGTCGTCCGACGCGCGCCACCGTCGTCTCGTCCTTGGTCGCGTCGGTCGACTGCAGGTACACGTTGCGGATCGTGCCGTCGAAGGTGTTCACGCTCTCAACGAACACGACGAGCTTGGCGCGGTTGAACTCGCGAAAGAGCCCGGGCGCGATCAGCGAGATCTCGTCGCGCGACTCGAGCTGCCGCTCGAACTCGTGCTTGCGGCGCTCCGCCCAGGGCGACAGGAACAGCGACAACGCGACGATCGCGACCAGAAACGGCGCGGCGAAGAGCAGGATGGGCTTGAGCCACGCCAACAGCGACTGTCCCGAGGTGAACCAGACGATCATCTCGCTGTCGCGGTACCAGCGGGTCAGCGTCAGCAGCACGGTCAGGAACAGAGCGACCGTCAGCAGGATATTGAGGTAGAAGAGGGCGTTGAAGCCGATCAGCGCCAACACGCCGTCCGGCGCGACCGTTCCGCCCGCGGCCCGGGCCAGCAGGCGGATCACCAGGTTGGTGAACAGGATCCCCAGCAGGACGACGAACAGCCCGATGGCCGTCAGCGTCATCTCGCGGACCAGGCTGCGGCGGAAGATCATGACGACGGGGACATCTTTGACTTTTTCGCGGTTTCCCGCCGATAATGGCCAGAATTGCGCCTGTGGGCAAGAAAAAGACGAAATCCGTCGCGGGGGAGCCAGATGGAATTTACCATAAAGAGCGGTAGTCCCGAGAAGCAGCGCAGCGCCTGCGTCGTCGTCGGCGTGTTCGACAACCGGAAGCTGTCGTTGTCCGCGGAACTGGTCGACCGCGCTTCCGGGGGCTACGTGAGCGAAATCATCCGCCGCGGCGACATGGAGGGGAAGCTGGGCTCAACGCTGCTGCTCCACAACGTGCGCGGCACGCTCGCCGACCGGGTGCTGCTGGTCGGTCTCGGCAAGGAACGCGACTTCCGCGACAAGGAATTCCGCTCCGCGGTGCGCTCCGCGGTCAAGTTGCTGAACGAGACCGGCTCCTACGAGGCCGTGTTCTACCTGACCGAGGAAAAGGTCAAGCGCCGTGAAGTCGGCTGGCGCGTCGAGCACGCCGTGCTGGTCGCGATGGAGTCGGTGTACCGCTTCGAGCAGATGAAGAGCCAGCCGACGGAGGTCCGGCGGCCGCTGCGCAAGCTCACGCTTTCCGTGCCGCAGCGCTCCGACCTCGGCACCGGCGAGAAGGCCGCGGCGCGCGGCCTCGCGATCGCCCACGGCACCGATCTCGCGCGCGACCTCGGCAACCTGCCCGGCAACGTGTGCACGCCGAAGTACCTGGGCGAGCGCGCGCTGGAGCTCGCGCGCGAATTCCCCGATCTCAAGGTGCAGGTGCTCGAGCCGGCCGAGATCGAGGCGCTCGGCATGGGCTCTTTCCTATCGGTGACGCGCGGCAGCGACGAGCCGCCGAGGTTCATCGTGATGGAGTACCTGAATTCGCCGAGGAAGGCGAAGCCGTACGTGCTGGTCGGGAAGGGCATCACCTTCGACACCGGCGGCATCTCGATCAAGCCGGCGCCCGACATGGACCACATGAAGTTCGACATGTGCGGCGCGGCCAGTGTGTTCGGCACGATGCGCACGATGCTCGAGCTCAAGGCGCCGGTGTCGATCGTGGGCCTCGTCCCCACCTGCGAGAACATGCCCTCGGGGCGCGCGACCAAGCCCGGCGACATCGTGAAGAGCATGTCGGGGCAGACGATCGAGATCCTCAACACCGACGCCGAAGGCCGGCTGATCCTCGCCGACGCTCTCACCTATGCCGAGCGCTACGAGCCCGAGGCGGTGATCGACATCGCGACGCTCACCGGCGCGATGGTGATCGCGCTCGGCCACGTCGCCGCCGGCGTGTTCAGCAACAACGATGCACTTGCACGCGCGCTCTGCGCGGCCGGCGACGAGGCCTACGACCGCGCGTGGCCGATGCCGCTGTGGGACGACTACCACGACGGGCTCGCGTCCAACTTCGCGGATTTCGCGAACGTCGCGGGGCGCGCCGGCGGCAGCATCACGGCGGCGTGCTTCCTGTCCAAGTTCGCGAAGAAGTACGACTGGGCGCACATCGACATCGCGGGCGTCTCGCACAAGGACGGCAAGGAGAAAGGCGCGACGGGCCGGCCGGTGCCGCTGCTGGCCACGTGGCTGCTCGCCCACGAGGGATCGCCCGCCTGATTGCCCGCGCGCTGCCCCATGACCACGATCGACTTCTACACGCACGTCGACGACCGCCTCGCGGTCGCGGCGCGGCTTGCGGCGAAGGCAGTTGCCCAGCATGGCCGCGTGCGCGTGCTGACCACGGACGAGGCGGACACGGCGGCGCTCGACCGGCTGCTGTGGATGCAGCCCGCGACGGGCTTCCTTCCGCACTGCCGGCTGGACAGCCCGATCGCCGCCGAGACGCCCGTGATCGTCGACCACGCGCTCGAGCACGACGGTCCCGCCGAGGTACTGATCAACCTGCGCGACACCCCACCGCCGTTCTTCAGCCGATTCGCGCGGCTGGCCGAGATCGTCTCCGCCGACGCGGCCGACGCGGCCGCGGGGCGCGAGCGCTACCGCTTCTACCGCGAGCGTGGCTATGAGCTTCGCGCGCACAATCTCACCGGGAAGGCATAGGATGAAACGACCCCCACGCGCACTTCGTTCGCTGGCCGCGGGGGCGGGTCGGTCCCTCGGGGCGGCTTACGTGCACTGACATGCCCACTGCGCGCGAACTCCTCGAGCAGGCCGATGCGCTGATGCGCCGGGATCGCGACGCACTCGCGGGGGGCGAGCGCGCGCGGCCCTCATCGACGCCCGTCACGCTTGCGCCGCGGCCGCTGACGGGAGCCGCGATGTCGCCGCGGACGATCCAGCGCGAGCCGATCGCGCCGTCCGTCGCGCGGACGTCGCTGCCGATTCACCCGACCGATTCACCGGCTTTCAGCGCGCCCGAGGCGCCATGGTTCGCGCCGGCCGCCATGCCTGCATCGTTGCGCGACGAGCCGGGCGCGGCGCCGATGCCTGTTCACGAGGCCGCTTCGACGACGGATGCGGACTTCCCGACGCTTACCGATGCGGTCGTCGACATCGTCGAGCCTGCCGGGGACGCCGCGGCGTTTGCCGGTGGCGACGTTGGGGATGTGCCGATCCTGACCGACGCGGTCGAGGCCACCGACGGCGCCGAAGTCGAAGACCTCACGCGCGGAGAGCCTTCGATCTGGGACCTCGCTGCGCGCGGCGACATGAGTGTGCTCGGGCAGCCACCCGACTCCGTTGTCGTCGTCCCGCCACTCGAGCGTCTGCCGGTCGCCCCGCCGTCGGGACGCGATCCGCTCGGTCTCGACCAGCCGGCGCCAGGCTTCGTGACGCCGGCGTCGGCGCTCGCACCCGCGCAGACCACGTCGGCACCGGAAGCCGAGCAACCGCCCGAGGCTCCGGTGGAGGCAGCCCAGCAAGACGAGCGCACAGGCGAGCCCGAGCGCGGTTTCGAGACGTCGATGTCGTCCGACCGCGCGGCCGAGCCGATAGCGGGTGACGGTGCCGAGCCTCGCGGGCCGATGGCGACGCCGCTCCTGCACGGCGACGTCGGTGCTCGTGCGTTCGCCGATCACGTTGCGCTCGCGGGCTTCGCGCCGTTGCGGCCGCAGCCGGGTTACGAGGCTGCGTTGTCCCTCGACGGGGGCGACAAGGGCGCGCCGGAGGCGTCCGCAGCAGTGGCGCATGTTGCGCCGACAGCGCCCGCGCCGGAGTCCGCCGTTGGTGCGTCGGCCGACGTTGCGGAGGCCGACCAGACAGCGCCCGCGGCCGTGGCCCTGTCACCCGGGATTATGCAATCGCCGGTCGAGAGCGACGCCGCGCCGGTTCTCGACGACGCGCGCATCGCCGAAGCCGTCGACGAGATCCGGATGCAGGTGCTGCAGCGGATCGACATCTTCACCGACACCACGCTGCGCGCGAAGCTCGGCGAGCAACTGCAGCCGCTGGTCGAGCGCGCGAGCGCCGAGCTGGTCGCCGCGATCAACCAGCACGTGGGCGATCTGCTGCGCACCTACGTCGCCGAGGCGCTCGAGCAGGAGATCGAGCGCTGGCGCGACGGCCAGCGCTAGGGTGCCTCGCGGCGAAGTCCGGCCGCCCGGGTGGCCGGGTATCATCGTCCCATGAATGCCGTGCCAACGCCTCCTCGGGTCCGCGAGCGCGACGCCGCGAACGCGCAGGCGCTCCTCGCCGAGCGTGGCGCGCGCGCGACCCGCGCGCGCATCGACGTGCTCTCGGCGCTCCTTGCCGCCGACGAGGCGCTGTCGCACCACGACGTCGAGCGCCGGCTCGCGCGCGGCCACGACATCGACCGCGTGACGCTCTACCGCGTTCTCGAGTGGCTCACGGGGCAGGGCCTCGCGCACAAGGTCTCCGGCGACGACCGCATCTGGCGCTTCTCCGCCGCCGGGCACGCCGGTGGCGGCGCGGTCCACGCGCACGCCCACTTCGAGTGCAGCGACTGCGGGCGAGTCATCTGCCTGGAGGAGGCGCGCGTGCCCATGATTGCGCTGCCGGCGGGCTTTCGTCGGCGCGAGATCGAGGTGACCGTGAAGGGTACCTGCGACGCCTGCAAGCGCTAGCCATTGCTCACGAGAGGAATCACCATGATCATCGTCATGCAGCCCGACGCGGGCGATCGCGCCATTGCCGCTGTCGAGGCGAAGATCCGCGCGCAGGGGCTCGGCGTGCACGTATCGCGCGGCACCGAGCGCACGCTGATCGGTGCCGTGGGCGACGAGCGCAGGCTCGCGCCGGAGACGTTCGAGACGATGGCCGGCGTCGAGCGCGCACTCCACATCCTCAAACCCTACAAGCTGGTCGCGCGAGAGTGGCACAAGGCGTCGACGGTGATCGACGTGCGTGGCGCGCAGATCGGCGGCCACGACGTGCAGATGATCGCCGGCCCCTGCTCGGTGGAGACGCCCGAGCAGATGAACGCGGCCGCGGACGCGGTGGCCGCGGGCGGCGCGCGGCTGATGCGGGGCGGTGCGTTCAAGCCGCGTACCTCGCCTTATGCGTTCCAGGGCAAGGGCGTCGACGGCCTCGCGCTGCTGCAGGACGCGGCCGCGCGCCACGGCCTGCCCGTCGTGACCGAGTTGATGGACGTGCGCATGCTGGACACGTTCCTCGACCACAAGGTCGATGTGATCCAGATCGGCACGCGCAACATGCAGAACTTCGACCTGCTGAAGGAAGTGGGGCGCGTCGACGTGCCGGTGATCCTGAAGCGCGGCATGAGCGCGACGGTGAACGAGTGGCTGATGGCGGCCGAGTACATCGCCGCTGGCGGCAACCACAAGATCATCCTGTGCGAGCGCGGCATTCGCACGTTCGAGACCGCCTACCGCAACGTGCTCGACGTCACCGCGGTGGCCGTGCTGAAGAAGGAGACCCACCTGCCGGTGATCGTCGACCCGTCGCACGCGGGCGGCAAGGCGTGGATGGTGCCTGCGCTGTCCTGCGCCGCGGTGGCGGCCGGCGCCGACGGGCTGCTGGTCGAGGTCCACCCGAATCCGCCCGAAGCCTGGTGCGACGCCGACCAGGCGCTGACGCCCGCCGAATTCGCGGTACTGATGGACCGGCTCGACGCCGTGGCGCATGCGATGGGACGGGGGTTGGCGCGGCGCGCGCCGGCGGCACGGGAAGCGGCGTTGGCGTAGGGTTCGGGTGCCGGAGTGCGCGTGCTGGCAGGGCCGCGCCAGCGTCGGTGCAAGAGCGCGGTTTCGCGTGCAACGCAGTTGCGATAGAGTCGCGACATGTTCGAACTCGAGGGCGTCGAGCACTGGTACGGCAACACGCGTGTGCTTGCCGTCGATTCGTGGCGAGCGGCTGCGGGTGAGGCCTGGCTCCTCGCCGGCCCGTCGGGCAGCGGCAAGTCCACGCTGCTGCACGTGCTCGCCGGGCTCACCACGCCGACGCGAGGGCGGGTGATCGTCGCGGGGGCGGATCTCGGCACGCTTGCCCCGGGGCCGCGCGACCGCTGGCGCGGCCGCTCGGTCGGGATCGTGCCGCAGCGGCTGCACCTGGTCGGGGCGCTCCGTGTCTTCGACAACCTGCGCCTTGCGCAGACGCTTGCCGGGCTTCCTTCCGACGATGGACGGATCCGCGCGATGCTCGAGGCGGTGCACGTCGGCGACCTCGCGCACCGGTATCCGCGTGAACTGTCGCAGGGACAGGCGCAGCGCGTCGCGATCGCGCGTGCCGTGATCAACCGGCCGGCGCTGGTGCTGGCCGACGAGCCCACCGCGAACCTGGACGACGCGCACGCCGCGGCCGCGCTCGAGCTCCTGCGCGCGCAGGCGCAGGAGGCCGGAGCAACGCTGGTCGTGGCCTCGCACGACGCCCGCGTGCGGCCACTTGTCCCGCACGTGTACGCGCTGCCCGCCCGCGAGGCGCTCGCGGTGCAGCCATGAGCCCGAAGGGCCGCCCCGAGGGCGAATCCGCCCCGAAGCGCGTCAGCGCGGAGGGTAGTCCAGTGAGCCACGCCTGCCTCGTCGGCGTGCGCGGCGCGCCCGCATCATGGGCCTGACCCGCCTCGCCTTCGCCTACGCGCGCCGGCGGCCGCTTGCGACGGCGCTGGTCGTGCTGCTGCTCGCCGCCGGCACCGCGGTCGTCACGCTCACGCTGCTGGTCGCGCGCGAGCTCGAGGGGCGCCTTGCCCGCGACGCCGCCGGCATCGACCTCGTCGTCGGCGCGAAGGGCAGTCCGCTGCAACTCGTGCTCGCCGGCGTCTTCCACGTCGACGTGCCGCCCGGCAACATCCCGCTGGCGTCCGTCGCGGAGCTCCGCGCGAACCCGATGATCGCGCAGGCGATTCCGCTTGCACTGGGGGACAGCTTCCGCGGGTTCCGCATCGTCGGTACCGAGCCTGCGCTGGTCGAGCACTACGGCGGCCGCCTCGCGGCCGGTGTCCTGTGGACGAGGCCGATGGAGGCTGTGCTGGGCAGCGAGGTTGCGCGCGCATCCGCACTGGGCGTCGGGGGCTCGTTCGCGGGTTCGCACGGGCTCGCGGAAGGCGGGGGAGAGCACGGCGACGAGCCCTATCGCGTGACCGGCGTGCTCGCGCCGACGGGCACCGTGCTGGACCGCATGGCGCTCACCTCGGTCGAGAGCGTCTGGGCCGTGCATGACGCGCATCACGGCGCGGAGGAAACGGAGGACGAGCGCGCGCACGAGGGCGACGCGAAGGGTGCGGGCGCACACGCCGCCGAGGGGATAGCCCGCGAGGTGACGATGGTGCTGGTGCGCTACGTCGGCCCACTCGCCGCGGCCAGCCTGCCGCGGCAGATCAATGAGTCGACCAACCTCGTCGCGGCATCGCCCGCCTACGAGACCGCACGGCTGCTGTCGATCTTCGGCATCGGCATCGACCTGCTGCGCGCGTTCGCCTGGCTGTTGATCGCCGCGTCGGCCCTCATGCTGTTCGTCGCGCTCGTGCAGACGCTCGACGAGCGGCGCTACGACCTCGCCATCCTGCGCACGCTGGGCGCGAGCCGACTGCAGGTCGCGTGGGTGCTGATCGCGGAGTCGGTGGCGCTCGCGCTGGCGGGCGCGGTGACCGGGGTCGCGGTCGCGCACGCGGTCGCCGCATTCGCCGGAAAGCTGGTGCCCGCTGCCGCACCGCTCGCTGCCGGTGCATGGACGCCGCATCCGGAGGAGGCGCTGGTACTCGGGATCGCGGTCGCAGTCGGTATACTGGCGGCGCTGTGGCCCGCGTGGCAGGCATACCGCCTCGACGTCGCGGCCACGCTCGCCGACTCCTGAGCGAGGAATACCGATGAAGCGTTTCCCGAACCTCTCGATGCTCGCCGCCGTGACCCTCGTCGCGGCGATGCCCTTGTTCGCGCAGGCCGTCACCACCGTCCCGCCTGGGGGGCTGCCGTCCGCCAGCGAGTTCTCCGCGCAGATCCTGCCCGAGCGGGCGGGCGTCGTGTCGTGGCGCACGCTGGCGCAGGTGTCGTCGGTGAAACAGGGCGGCAAGATGGTGCCCGAGTTCTCGAAGGACATCGTGGCGCTCGACAAGAAGGACACCCGCGTGCAGGGCTTCATGATCCCGCTCGACGTCGGCGACAAGCAGAAGCGCTTTCTGATCACGTCGGTGCCGCCGCACTGCTCGTTCTGCCTGCCCGCCGGCCCGGACTCGGTGGTCGAGGTGGTTGCGAAGACTGCCGTGAAGTACACGTTCGACCCGATCGTCGTCGCCGGCCGCTTCAGCGTGCTGAAGGACGACGCCTCCGGGCTCCTCTACCGGCTCTCCGACGCCTCGCAGGTCGAGGTGGCGCAACTCGCGCCCGGCGCGCCGGCGGGATTGGTGCCGCCCACGGGCTCGACGCCCGGCAAGCCGCAGCTCAAGTAGGGCTTCTTCGCCACGCACCCGGCGAACCCGCAAGGCCGCTGGTATTTGCAACACAGTTGCGTTAGCATCGCAGGTTATGCAACTAAGTTGCATTACGGCCCGGGACGGTCACACACGTGAGGCGTCCGACAAGCCGGTCCAGGGAGCTCACGCATGTACAACCGCACATACGTCCGCGCTGCGTCGTGCCCCGTCGTTCTGGCGCTCGCTGCACTGCCGTCGGCCGGTGCCGCCGCGCAGCCGGCTGCGCAGGGGCCGTCCCGTCTCGACACGGTGATCGTCACCGCCAACCCGCTCGGCAGCGAGCTCCTCGACATGGTGTCACCGGTATCGGTGCTCTCGGGCGAGCGCTTGCTGCGTGCACAGCAGCCTACGCTCGGCGAGACGATGGGCACGTTGCCCGGCATCTCGTCGAGCTATTACGGCCCCAATGCCAGCCGGCCGGTGATCCGCGGGCTCGACGGCGAGCGCGTGCGGATCCTGCAGAACGGCATGGGCCTGCTCGATGCCTCGGGCACGAGCGTCGACCACGCGGTATCGCTGGAAACGCTGACGGCGCGGCGGATCGAGGCGGTGCGCGGACCCGCGACCCTGCTGTACGGCCCGTCGGCGATCGGCGGGGTGGTCAACGTGATCGACAGCCGGATTCCTGCCGAGGGCACCGGTGGCGTCGCGGTCGGATTCGACGCGCGCTACGCATCCCCTGCCGCGGAGCGCGCGATCGGCGCGACGCTCGACGCCGGCGAACGCACCGGCCCGCAACTGCACGTCGACGGCTTCACCCGCCGAACCGACGACCTGCGCATTCCCGACTACGCGTATTCGCCGCAGCTGCGCGACCTGCTGCCCGAAGAGGAGTGGGGCCCGCGCTGGCGGCTGCCGAACAGCGCCAGCGACTCGCATGGCGGATCGGTCGGGCTGTCGTGGGTCGACGCCAAGGGATACGGCGGGCTTTCCTACCAGGTGTTCGACACCGACTACGGCTCGGTGGCGGAACCCGACGTGACCATCGCGCTTCGCCAGCGGCGCCTCGATGCCGCAGGAGAGATCCGCGATCCGTTCGCCAACGTGAAGTCGGTGCGGTTCCGCTATGGTCAGTCCGACTACAGGCACACCGAGTACGAGGGCGACGAGGTCGGTACGGTCTTCGTCAACCAGGGCTACGAGGCGCGCATCGACGCGACGCACGGCCGGATCGGTCCGCTCGATGGCGCCGTGGGCCTGCAGGTGACGGACTTCGACCTCTCGGCTGAAGGCGAGGAGGCGTTCCTGCCGGACACCTCGACGCGCCAGTTCTCGGGCTTCGTCTACGAGGAGTACCGCACCGGTCCGTGGCGGCTGCAGTTCGGCGGGCGCTACGACCACACCCGCGTTTCGGCCGCCGATGGCGAGCCGTTCGGACCCGGCTTGACGCGGACGTTCGACACCGGCAGCGGCTCGGTCGGCGCGATCTGGAGCTTCGCGCCGGGCCTTGCGCTCGTGGGTTCGTACGCCTACTCGCAGCGGCCGCCCAACTATCAGGA
>CAYQAF010000006.1:0-15331 GCA_964415375.1 uncultured Alcaligenaceae bacterium | reverse complement strand
TGTAGCGGCCCGTCACCGCGGCCTGCGCGAGCACGTGACCCTGCATCGCCTTTCTCGCCTCCTGCCCGGTGAAGCGCGCCGGCACGTCGAGCGACGGCACGTCGAGGGCGTAGAGCGTGAACACGTAGTGGTGCGGGAGCGCATCGTTCCACGGCGGGCACGGGCCGTCGTAGCCGTGGTAGTCGCCAGCCATGTCCTTGTCGCCGGCAAACCACCCGGTGTAGTCGTTGAGGCCGTGGCGCCCGCCGCCGGGAGCCGCGGGTCCGGCCTTGCCCCGCGCGGTCACGCCGCTCGCGTGCGCACCGCGCGCGATCGACGCCGCCGCGGCGGGCAGGTCGACCAGCACCCAGTGGAAGAAGTCGACGCGCGGCAGCGACGCGGGCACGACGCGCCCCTCCTGGTTCACGTCGTCGCCGCGCGAGGGCACGTCGGGATCGTGGCAGACGAGCGCGAACGAGCGTGTCCCGGCGGGCGCCCCGCTCCAAGCGAAGTCCGGGTTCAGGTTCTGCGACAGCGCGACGTGCGTGGCGGGGTCGATCCGGCCGAACGCGAATTCCGGGGGAATCACACCGCCATCGGCGAATGCGGTCGTGGTGAGCTTCATGGGGTCAGGGCTTCTTCGGTTTCGAGGGGCGCGGCGATGCGCCGGCGGGACGATGGGCAGCCGACATGGCCTCGAGCGAGGCCTTCTGCAGTTCGAGCGTGCGAATGCTCATCTGCATCATGTTGTGGCTCATCGCGAGCCAGCTCTCGATGACGCGGAGCTCGTTGATCTTGCGTTCGATCTCGGCGGGATCGAGCGCGGCGAACATCATCGCGGGATTGGGAAACGGCATGGCGCCGGCGGCAGGCGCCCCCGGCGGCGTCGCCGGCGGCGCGAAGCCGGGAATGGGCACGCCGAGCGGATTCCACATGCGCTGCATGAATGCCAGCGCGTCCTGCGGCGTGAACGGCAAGCCCGACGGGGCGTCGTCCTGGTCGCTGTCTGACATGCGCAATCTCCCGGGGATGAACCGACGGCCGACGGGATGCCGGACGATATCGGCTAATATTCCCCTATGACGGACCCCGGCGCAACCTTGCTCGCGCGCGTCGCCGGCGCCGTGGGTCCGGCGCAGGTGCGCACCGCCCCGGACGAGCTCGCCCCCTGCCTGCTCGACTGGCGCGGGCGCTATCAGGGCGCAGCCCGCGCGCTGGTGCTTCCCGGCTCGACCGCCGAGGTCGCCAACCTGGTCTCGATCTGCCGGGAGTTGCGCGTGCCGATCGTTCCGCAAGGCGGCAACACGTCGCTGTGCGGGGCGGCCACGCCGTCCCCTGACGGCCTCGCCATCGTCCTGTCGCTCGCGCGGATGCAGCGCGTGCGCGCGTGCGATGTCGCCAATGCGGCACTGACCATCGAGGCCGGCGCGCCGCTCGCCGCGGCACAGGCCGCGGCCGCGAGCCACGGCATGATGTTTCCGCTCTCGCTCGCCTCCGAGGGCAGTTGCACCGTCGGCGGCGTGCTGTCGACCAACGCCGGCGGCACGGCGGTGCTGCGCTACGGCAATGCGCGCGAGCTGGTGCTCGGGCTCGAGGCGGTGCTGCCTGACGGGCAGGTGTTCGGTGGGCTGCGCTCGCTGCGCAAGGACAACACGGGCTACGACCTGAAGCACCTGTTCATCGGCGCCGAAGGCACGCTCGGGGTGATCACGGCCGCCGTCCTCAAGCTCTTTCCGATGCCGCGTTCCCGTGCCACGGCGCTCGCGGCCGTCCCGGACGTGGAGGCCGCTGTGCGCCTGCTCGGCACGCTGCGCGACGCGCTCGCCGACCGGCTGGTCGGCTTCGAGCTGATGAGCACCTTCTCGACGGCGCTCTCGCGCAAGCACCATCCGCACCTGCCCGATCCGCTGCCCGGCCACCCCTGGTACGTGTTGATTCAGGCCGACGATGCGGCGTCCGACGGCGCGATGCCCGAGCGCGTCGAGGCGGCCCTCGCCCGAGGCGTCGAGGCGGAGATCGTCCAGGACGCGACGGTCGCCCGGTCCGATGCGCAGGCCGCGGCGCTGTGGGCGCTGCGCGAGAACATCTCCGAAGGCCAGCGCCGCGAGGGGCCCAACATCAAGCACGACATCTCGGTGCCCGTGTCCGCGATTCCCCGCTTCCTGGGCGACGCCGAGTCGGCGCTCGCGCAGGCGTTGCCCGGCGTCCGCTTCGTGATCTTCGGCCACCTCGGGGACGGCAACCTGCACTACAACCTCTCCGGACCGGAAGGCACGGTGGCGAAGGCCTTCATGGGCAACGAAGCCGTCGCCAACCGTATCGTCTACGATCTCGTCGATGCAGCGGGTGGCAGCATCAGTGCCGAGCACGGCATCGGGCAACTGAAGCGCGGCGAGCTGAAGCGCTACAAGCCCGGCGTCGAGATCGAGCTGATGGCGCGGGTGAAGGCCGCCCTCGATCCCGACGGCATCATGAATCCGGGAAAGGTGCTGTAGCGATGGGCAAGATCGTCTTCTGGATCGTCGTCTTCTTCGTGATCCTGCTCGCCTTGCGTTTCCTCAACGTCGCCAAGAGCCGCAGGTCCTCGCGCGATCAGGAACGTCGCGAGCGTCCCAAGGAGCTGCCCCCCGCCGAGCCCACGGTCCGCTGCGAGGCGTGCGGCGTCTACCTTCCCAAGTCCGAGGCGCAGGCCACGGCCACGGGCTTCCGGTGCGGCGACCCCGCGTGTCCGCGCCGACATTGACGAATCGCGCGCGGCAGGTCATATAGCGGCCCTGATGCTGCCCTTCGTCACTCCTCCGCTCGATGGTGCGCCACTTTCCACGGTGGCCGCCGATTCGAACCGCCGGATCCTCTGGATCGTCGCACTGTACCGGGCCGTCTGCGGCGCGATCCTGCTCGGGATCGCCCTGCTCGCCGACCTGCGGGCGCTCGCCGTCGACGCACCCAACACGTTCGTGACGGCGGCCGGTCTCTACTTCCTGTTCGGGCTGGGCTCGTTCTGGTGGCTCCAGCAGCAACAGCAGCGACTTCCGGTCACGCTGCCCACGCTGGTGCTCGCACTGCTTTCGGTCGACATCGGCTTCCTGGCGCTGATCGTGATCGCGGGGGGCACCTCCGTCGCGCCGCTGCCGATTCTGCTGTTCCCGCAGCTCGCGGCCAGCGGCTGGCTGCTGCGCACGCAGACCGCGTTCTTCCACGCGGCACTGGCCACGCTGGTGCTGCTCGGACTGGACATCTTCCGCAACATCGAGGGCAGGATCGCCTACCCGCAGCTCCTGCAGACGGCGATGGTCTGCATCGGCTACTTCGCGATGGTGAGCATCGCCGTCGCGCTCGGCCGTTATGCGAAGGCGTCGGAGGATCTCGCGGCGCAGCGCGGCATCGACGTCGCAAACCTCGAGCAGGTGAACCGGCTCATCATCCAGGACATGCAGGACGGCGTGCTCGTCGTCGACCTCAACGGCGTGGTCCGTGGGCACAACCAGCAGGTCACCCGCCTGCTCGGGGGCTTCGGACGGATGCGTGGCGGCATGCGGCTGTCCGAGTTCAGCTCCGTCCTGCACGACTACTGGCGTCGGTGGCACGAGGACCCTGCCGAGGCGCTGCCCCCGTTCAAGGTCGAGGCGACCCAGCGCCTGCTGCGCACGCGGCTGGTGCGCATCGGCTCCGGCCTGAACGGCGGCACGCTGATCTACCTCGAGGACCTCGGCCGTGCGCAGACCGAGGCGCAGCAGATGAAGCTCGCGGCGATGGGACGGCTCACTGCCTCGATCGCCCACGAGGTGCGCAACCCCCTGTCGGCAATCAACCAGGCAGCGCAACTCCTCGAGGAGGACGGCACCGTCGCCCCCGAAGGCCGCCGGTTGCTCAGCATGATCCGCAACAACGCGCGGCGCATCGACCGCATCGTCGGCGAGGTGCTGCAGTTGAACCGCCGCGACCGCCAGCAGCCCGAGACCGTGGCGATCGGCGACTTCGTGCGCACGTTGACCGACGAAATCGTGCAGGCCGAGAACATGCCGGCGGGCGCGGTTGCGATCGACATCGCGGACGACCTCGGCGTCATCTTCGACCGGGGCCACCTGAACCAGATCGTGTGGAACCTCGTGCGCAACGCCTGGCAGCACTGCCAGAAGAAGGAGGGCAGCATCGGCATCGGCGCCCGGCCCGGTTACATGGGCGACGTCGTGATCTTCGAGCTCGCCGACGACGGGCCCGGCATTCCCGCGGAGCTCCGCAGCCAGATCTTCGAGCCGTTCTTCACGACGCGTCCCGGGGGCACGGGGCTCGGCCTGTATATTGCGCGCGAGCTCGCCGACGCCAACGGTGCGACGCTCGAGCTCCTGCCACGCTCGCCGGGCGCGCAATTCCGCATCACCATGAGGCGCGCTGGCGTGATCGTCAAGCCCGCAAACGTCGCCTGATCACTGCAAGAAGACCACCATCATGACCCGAAAGTCGCGCGGCCAACCCAAAGTGCTCGTCATCGACGACGAGCCCGACCTCCTCGAGCTGCTCGAGCTCACGCTCTCGCGCATGGGGCTCGACACGATCCGGGCCGAGTCGGTCGGCGAGGCGATCCGCCTGCTCGACCGCGAGCCCTTCGACCTGTGCCTCACCGACATGCGCCTGCCGGACGGCGAGGGGCTGCGCGTCGTCGAGCACATCAACCACAAGGGCCTCGACGTCCCGGTCGCGGTGATCACCGCCTACGGCAGCGCCGAGAACGCCGTCGCCGCGCTGAAGGCCGGCGCGTTCGACTACCTCGCCAAGCCCGTGGCGCTCGAGCAGCTGCGCGCGCTGGTCAAGCAGGCCCTCAAGGTGCCCGACAAGCCGCAACCCGCGGCGGGCTACCAGCTCCTCGGTGTGTCCCCGGCGATGGAGCAGGTGCGCAGCATGATCGAGCGCCTCGCGAAGAGCCAGGCCCCGGTCTACATCAACGGCGAGTCGGGCAGCGGCAAGGAGCTCGCGGCGCGGATGATCCACCGCGGCGGTCCGCGGGCGGAGCAGCCGTTCATCGCGGTCAACTGCGGCGCCATTCCCGAGAACCTGATGGAAAGCGAGTTCTTCGGGTACAAGAAAGGCGCCTTCACGGGCGCCGAGGCCGACCGGGAGGGATTCTTCCAGGCGGCCAACGGCGGCACCCTGTTCCTCGACGAGGTCGCGGACCTGCCGCTCGCGATGCAGGTGAAGCTCCTGCGCGCGATCCAGGAGAAGAAGGTGCGCAAGGTCGGCTCGACGCAGGAGGACCCGCTCGACGTGCGGATCATCAGCGCGACGCACAAGAACCTGCCCGCACTGGTCGAGTCCGCCGAGTTCCGGCAGGACCTCTTCTATCGGCTGCACGTCATCGAGCTGCCGATGCCGCCGCTGCGCGAAATGCGCGAGGACATCCCGGTGATTGCCAACGCGATCCTGGGCAAGCTCGCGCGCGGCACGCCCGCGCACCTCTTGCCCGACGCGGTGGCAGCCCTCGAGAAGTATCCCTTCCCCGGCAACGTGCGCGAGCTCGAGAACATCCTCGAGCGCGGGCTGTCACTGGCCGCGGACACGCAGCAGATCAGCGCCGAGGACCTGCACCTGACACCGCTCGCCGAGGAGTCGGACGTCGCCGTCCCGCCGGGCGAGAAGTGGCCGCTGCAGGACTACCTCGATCGCGTCGAGCGCGCGGCGATCAACGAGGCGCTCGAGAAGACCCGTTACAACCGTACTGCTGCGGCGAAGCTCCTCGGTATCACCTTCAGGGCGATGCGCTACCGGATGGAACGCCTAGGGATCAAGTGAAGAGCCCGCGCCCGCCGCGCGGGGAGCGCGCAAAGCCCGCGACCGGCGGGGTCGTCGACGCGGCAGGCTGGCACCGGCGTGCGACGCACAGGAAGTCGCCAAATTGCGACGACCGCCCGCAGGGGACGCGCATCAGCCTGCTCGTCGTCCACGGCATCTCGCTGCCGCCGGGGCACTTCGGCGGCGACGAGGTGGAGCGGCTCTTCACCAATCGGCTCGATCCGGGCGCGCACCCGTATTTCGCGGGCCTCGCGGACGTGCGGGTCTCCGCGCACTTCCTCATCCGGCGCAACGGCGCCCTGCTGCAGTTCGTGCCCTGCGCACGGCGCGCCTGGCACGCCGGCGTCTCGGCGTGGCAGGGGCGGGAGCGCTGCAACGACTTCTCGATCGGGGTGGAACTCGAGGGCACCGATACCCGCGCCTACACGGCGCGGCAATACGAACGGCTCGCGCGTCTCGTTCGCGCGCTGCGGTCCCGGTACCCGATCGCCGACCTGGTTGGGCACAGCGACATCGCGCCCGGCCGCAAGACGGACCCCGGCGCCGCCTTCGACTGGCCGCGGCTGCACGCGCTGGTGCGGGGCCGCCGCGCCTGACCCCGAAGCCGCCGGCGCAAGGCGTCGGAAAGGGTCCCTCCCGCCATACGGACGGCGCCGGCCGCCGGCCGGCAAGGGGCGGGTCGGAGCTGCGATATAATGGAAAGTTATGCAGCTTCTGGCCGACTACCTGCCGCTGATCCTCTTCTTCATCGCCTTCAAGGCGTGGAACATCTATGTCGCCACGGCCGTGGCGATCGTGGCGTCGGTCGCGCAGATCGCTTACTTCAAGGCGAAGGGCCGCGTCTCGGCCGTCCACTGGCTGTCGCTTGTGATCATCGCCGTCTTCGGCGGGGCGACGCTTTGGCTGCAAGACGAGACGTTCATCAAGTGGAAGCCGACCGTCCTCTACGGGCTGTTCGGCGCGATCCTGGCGGTGGGCAAGCTCGCGTTCCGGCGCGACCTCATCGCACTGCTGCTGAAGGACATCACGCTACCGGCCGTTGTCTGGTCGGGCGTCACCTGGTCGTGGGTCGCATTCTTTGCCGCTATGGCCGTTGCCAACTGGTACATCGCGTTCCACTACAGCCTCGAGACCTGGGTCAACTTCAAGGTCTGGGGCGGCATCGGCCTGTTCCTGGCCTTCGCACTCGCGCAGGGGGTGTGGCTCACGCGCCACATCGTCGAGGCGCCCGAGAAGCCCTCATGAATGAATCCATTGCCGAGACGATCCGGGCGCGCCTCGCGCCGCTCGAGCCGTTGCTCGTCGATCTCCACGACGACAGTGCCGAGCACGTCGGGCACGCCGGCGCCGCGGGCGGCGGCGGGCACTTTTCCCTGGTGATCGTGTCGAAGGCGTTCCGGCAACGACCCCGGCTCGCGCGTCACCGCGCAGTGCTCGACCGGGTCGCCGACCTGATCCCGCATCCGCTGCACGCGCTCGCGATCCAGGCTTACACCCCCGAGGAATTCCCCTCCAACCCCGAAGGAACCACGCAATGATCAAGAACCGAATCGCAGCCGCGGTGGTCGCGGCGCTGATCCCGGTGGCTGCCGCGCAGGCACAGGCACCGGCACCGGCGACCAAGCCCGCGCCCGCGGCGCCGGCGGCCGCCGCCGCTGCGCAGGGCAAGAACCTGTATCCGGCGTCCCAGTTCGACCTGCTGCTCAAGGAGCGCATGGGCCAGGGCCAGCCCGACTCGCCGGAACTGCGCGCCGCCGTACGCGACGAGCTCAACACGCGCGAACTCCTCGTGCGCGAAGCAAAGAAGAAGAACCTCGACAAGAACGCGGACGTCAAGACGCAGATGGACCTCGCCTCGCAGACGGTCCTGGTGCGCGCGTACGTCTCCGATTGGGTGAAGGCGAACCCGGTGCCGGACGCCGACCTGCGCAAGGAATACGAGTCGATCAAGACCCAGATCGGCGACAAGGAGTACAAGGTCGCCCACGTCCTGGTCGAGAAGGAAGACGAGGCGAAGCAGGTGATCGCCGATCTGCAGAAGGGCCAGAAGTTCGAGGACCTCGCCAAGCAGCGTTCGAAGGACCCGGGGTCCAAGGACCGCGGCGGCGACCTCGACTGGAACGCCCCGGCCAACTTCGTGAAGCCCTTCAGCGACGCGATGGTCAAGACCGACAAGGGCAAGTTCACGCCGCAGCCGGTGCAGACGCAGTTCGGCTGGCACGTGATCCGCGTCGACGACGTTCGCGCCGCGAAGGTGCCGACGTTCGACGAGGTGAAGCCGCAGCTGCAGCAGCGCATGCAGTCGCAGCACCTGGACAAGTACCTGCGCGACCTGCGCGCCAAGAACGGCGTCTGACCGCCGGTCGGCGCGACCCTGGTGACGAGGGCAGGCCTGCGGGCCTGCCCTTTTCGCTTTGGCACGGCGCCGCGATGGGCAGACCGACCTGCTAGACTACAGCGCGCCTCGCAAGAAGGCGCATCGCGCGGAACGCGCGAGCAGAAGCACACGCGAGTCGATAGGGAGGCACGTGGCGCTGATCCGTCATCCGAAGGACTTCTGGGCCGGAGTCTTGTTCATCGCCTTCGGCGGCGCGGCCTGCGTGATCGCGCTCGACTACGCGATGGGCACCGCGGCCCGCATGGGTCCGGGCTACTTCCCCCGCGTGCTCGGGCTCATGTTGTGCGCGCTCGGCGCACTGCTCGTGCTGCGATCGTTCAAGCTGCAGGGCGCACCGCTGTCGTTTCCCACCTTCAAGCCGCTCGCCATCGTGCTCGCGAGCGTCCTGCTGTTCGGCCTCGTGGTGAACAAGGTCGGACTGGTGATCGCCACGCTGCTGCTGGTGCTGGTCGCGAGCACCGCGAGCCACGAGTATCGCTGGCGTGAATCGATCGTCGCGGCGATCGCCCTTGCCGTGTTCGTCGTCGTCGCGTTCCGCTACGGGCTCGGCCTGCAGTTGCCGACCTGGCCGCCCGCGCTCGCGGGCTGACGGCATGGAGGTCTTCGCCAACCTCGCCACCGGGTTCGCCGTCGCGCTGACCGCGACGAACCTGTTCTATGCGTTCCTCGGCGTGCTGCTCGGCACGCTGATCGGGGTCCTGCCCGGCATCGGGCCGGTGCCGACGATCGCGATGCTGCTGCCGATCACTTATGCGCTGCCCCCGGTGTCGGCGCTGATCATGCTGGCCGGCATCTACTACGGCGCGCAGTACGGCGGCTCGACGACCGCGATCCTGGTCAACCTGCCGGGCGAGTCCTCGTCGGTCGTGACCTGCATCGACGGCTACCAGATGGCGCGCAAGGGCCGCGCCGGCACGGCGCTCGCCATCGCGGCCCTCGGCTCGTTCATCGCCGGCACGTTCGCGACGATGGTCGTCGCGGCCTTCGCCCCGCCGCTTGCCGAGGTGGCGCTCAAGTTCGGCCCGGCCGAGTACTTCTCGCTGATGGTGCTCGGCCTGATCGCCGCCGTCGTGCTCGCCAGCGGCTCGCTGGTCAAGGCGATCGGCATGATCATCCTCGGCCTGCTGCTCGGCCTCGTCGGCACCGACGTCAACTCCGGCCTGCAGCGGTACTCGTTCGGCATACCCGAACTGTCCGACGGCATCGGGTTCGTGGCGATCGCGATGGGGGTGTTCGGCTTCGCCGAGATCATCGTCAACCTCGAGCACCGCGAAGCGCGCGAGGTGTTCACCAACAAGGTCTCGGGACTGTGGATCAAGTGGAAGGACTTCAAGGAGGCGTTGCCGGCGATCGCGCGCGGCACGCTGCTCGGGTCCGGGCTCGGCATCCTGCCCGGTGGCGGTGCGCTGCTCTCGGCCTTCGCGTCCTACACGCTCGAGAAGAAGATCGCGAAGGATCCATCGCAGTTCGGCAAGGGCGCGATCCAGGGTGTCGCCGGGCCGGAGAGCGCCAACAACGCCGGCGCGCAGACCTCGTTCATCCCGCTGCTCACGCTCGGCATACCACCGAACGCGGTGATGGCGCTGATGGTCGGCGCGATGACGATCCACAGCATTCAGCCGGGCCCGCAGGTGATGACCTCGAACCCGCAGCTCTTCTGGGGCCTGATCGCGAGCATGTGGATCGGCAACCTGATGCTGGTGGTCCTCAACCTGCCGATGATCGGCCTCTGGGTCAAGCTGCTGCAGGTGCCCTATCGCCTGCTGTACCCGGCGATCCTGCTGTTCTGCTGCATCGGCGTCTACAGCCTGCAGAACAACGTCTGGGACGTGCTGATGACGGCACTCTTCGGCCTGATCGGCTGGCTGTTCGTCAAGCTGGAGTGCGAACCCGCGCCGCTGCTCCTCGGCTTCATCCTCGGTCCGCTGATGGAGGAGAACCTGCGGAGGGCGCTGCTGCTGTCGCGCGGCGACCCGACGGTGTTCTTCACCCGACCGCTCTCGGCGACGCTGCTCGCGGTCGCGGCCGTGCTGCTCCTGATCGTGCTCGCGCCGAACGTGCGGCGCAAGCGGGAAGAAGCCTTCCACGAAGCCTGACGCGGAGGCGAAGCCGATGCGCTTCGACTGGTCGCAACCCTATCCGTCGCGACGGCAGCCGGTCCTCGCCCGCAATGCCGTCGCCACGTCGCAGCCGCTCGCCGTGCAGGCCGGGCTCGCGATGCTCCATCGCGGCGGCAACGCCGTCGACGCCGCGCTCGCGACCGCGATCACGCTCACCGTCGTCGAGCCCACGGGCAACGGCGTCGGCGGCGACCTCTTCGCGATGGTGTGGGACGGCCGTGCGCTTGCCGGCCTGAACGCCTCCGGCCGCGCGCCGGCAGCCCTCTCCGCCGCGCGTTACGCGGGCTTGCGCGAAGTGCCGCCACGCGGCTGGGAGCCCGTGACGATCCCCGGCGCGGTATCGGGGTGGGCCGCGCTGTCGCAGCGTTTCGGGGCACTGCCGTTCGCCGACCTGTTCGAGCCCGCGGTCCGCTACGCGCGCGACGGCTTCCCGGTCTCGCCGAACGTCGCCCGGCAGTGGGCTCGTGCGGCCGCGGTACTGCCGCACGATCTGGGCTTTGGCGAGCACTTCCTGCCGCGCGGCCGCGCCCCCGACCCCGGCGAGACCTTCGCGTGCGCCCCGCTCGCCGCGACGCTCGCGGCGATTGCCGAGAGCCACGGCGAGGCGTTCTACCGCGGGGCGCTCGCGCAGGCGATGGTCGACGACGCGCGCGCCCACGGCGCGCTGCACACGCTCCCCGACTTCGCCACCCACGCGGTCGAGTGGGTGGCGCCGCTCGGACTCGACTGGCAGGGTGTGCGCGTCCACGAGATGCCGCCGAACGGACAGGGGGTCGCCGCGCTCATGGCGCTCGGCATGCTTTCGCATCTCGACGTTGCGTCGCTGCCGGCCGATTCCGTCGCGAGCCACCACCTGCAGATCGAGGCGATGAAGCTCGCGTACGCCGATGCACACCGGTACGTCGCCGATCCCCGCTCGATGGACGTGCCCACCGAAGCCCTGCTCGACACGGCCTACCTCGCGGAACGTGCACGGCGCATCGATCCGGCGCGGGCGCAGGACTTCGGACCCGGCGAGCCGCCCAGGGGCGGCACCGTGTACGTCGCGGCTGCCGATGCGCGGGGCATGATGGTCTCGCTGATCCAGTCGAACTACATGGGCTTCGGCTCGGGAGTCGTGGTGCCGGGCACCGGCATCAGCCTGCAGAACCGCGGCGCCGGATTCACGCTCCTCTCCGGCCACCCGAACGAGCCCGGGGGCGGCAAGCGGCCGTTCCACACGATCATTCCAGGATTCCTCACCGCGGACGGATCGGCGCTCGCGGCGTTTGGCGTCATGGGCGGCCCGATCCAGCCGCCGGGTCACGTGCAGACGCTGGTGCGCATGGTGGCCTGCGGCATGAATCCGCAGGCGGCGCTCGACGCGCCCCGCTGGCGGGTGAATGCCGGGCGCTCGATCGACCTCGAACCCTCGGCCGCATCCGGACTTCGCGCAGGACTCGCCGCGCTGGGACACGAACTCCGCGCGATCGAGGACTCCTACATGGACTTCGGCGCGGGGCAGTTCATCGTGCGCGGGGAGGACGGCTATGTTGCAGCTTCCGATCCGCGGCGGGACGGCCAGGCCGCGGGGTTCTGATCGCAGACCGCCCGACAGTCACCAGGCAACGGCCGGTGTTTCACAGCGCTCGCAACGGGGCTCGGGCCCGGACAGCACCGCTCCGGTGACGGCGTTGGGCCGGAACACCGTGCAGCCCTTGAGTCCAAGCTCCCACGCGCGCCGATAGATCCGGCCGAATTCCTCACGCGGAATGTCCGCGGCAACGTTGGTGGTCTTCGAGATCGCGTTGTCGACGTGAGGCTGCAGCGCCGCCTGCATCGCGAGTTGGTCTTCGGCGACGACCTCGCGCGCCGTGACGAACGTGTCGGGCAGCGCCTCGCTGCCGCGAAGCGCACGGAACCGGGCGACGGCGTACGCCTCCACCGCAACGTGGGCGGTCGAGCCATCCGGCTGCCGGACGTCGCGTGCATACTCCAGCGCGAACACCGGCTCGAGCCCGCTCGACACGTTGCCCGCAAGCAGGCTGATCGTTCCCGCGGGGGCAATCGCCGTCAGGTGGCTGTTGCGGATGCCGTGGCGGGCGATCGCCTCGCGGACGTGCGCCGGCAGCCGCGTCACGAACGGCGCCGCCAGGTAGCGTTGCCGATCGAAGCGCTCGAAGCTGCCGCGCTCGCGCGCGAGTTCGATCGACGCCGTGTAGGCCGCCTCGCAGATCGTGCGCATCGCCTCGGCCGCGACGCCGCGTGCGGCCGGGGCAACATAGTTGAGGCCGAGCATCGCGAGCGCGTCGGCGAGGCCGGTGATGCCGAGGCCCAGCCGCCGCGAACCGCGGGCCGCGGTCTCCTGCTGGGGCAACGGGAACCGCGACACCTCGTAGACGTTGTCCAGCATGCGCGTCGCCACCCCGGCGGTGGCGGCGAGCGCGTCGAGGTCGAGCGCTGCCTCCACGGTGAACGGTGCCCGGACGAAGCGCGTCAGGTTGATCGAGCCCAAGTCGCACGCGCCGTAGGGCGGCAGCGGGATCTCGCCGCAGGGATTGGTGGCGCTGATGGTCTCGGCATAGGCCAGGTTGTCCTCGGCGCGGATGCGGTCGATGAACAAGACGCCCGGCTCTGCGCTCGCGTAGGCACTGTCGACGATTGCATCCCAGAGCGCACGCGCGCCCACGCGCCGCTCGACACCGGCGTGCGCGAACGCGAGCGTCCAGTCGGCATCGACCTCGACCGCGCGCATGAAGGCATCGGAGACGAGGACCGAGAGATTGAAGTGCGTGAGCCGGCCCGCCCGCCGCTTGGCGTCGATGAAGTCGGCGACGTCCGGGTGCTCGCAGGAGAGCGTGCCCATCATCGCGCCGCGGCGGGGGCCTACGCCCGTCACGGTGTCCGACATCTGGTTCCACAGGTCCATGAACGAGACCGGCCCCGATGCGATGCCACCGGTGGCATCGGCCGGCGCGGCCCGCGGCCGCAGCGTCGAGAAGTCGACGCCGATGCCGCCGCCCTGCTGCATCGTCAGCGCCGACTCGCGCAGCGCGGCGAAGATGCCGTCGAGCGAGTCCTCGACCGTACCCATCACGAAGCAGTTGAACAGCGTCACGCGGCGGGCGGTGCCCGCGCCGGCGAGGATTCGACCGCCGGGCAGGAACCTGAAGTCGTCGAGCACTTCGCGGAAGCGAACTGCCCAGTGCCCCCGGTCGCGAGGTTCCGCCGCGGCGAGCGCACGCGCGACCCGGTCGAACGTCGCGTCGATCGACGCCTCGGCGGGGCCCGAAGCCGGCACGAAGCGGTAGCGCTGCGACCAGATCGACCGCGCGAGCGCGTTCTCGAACTGCGTGGTCACTGGACTTCCCTCCGCGCTAACGCGCTGTGGGGCAAATTCGCCCTCGGGGCGGCCCTTCGGGCTCATCGCGGTCTCGCGCGCGGCGCCGTCAGCCTCGGGTGCGCTCCTTGAGCACGGAGAGCGGGAGCATCTCCGGAAGGTCGAGCCGCTTGCGGTCGGGCTCCGGCGCCGGCAGCGGCGCGACGGCCCGCATCGTCGCGAGCGACCTGCGCGCGAGGTCCTGGTAGTGGCGCGTGCCCTCGGCCTTCCAGGCGAGCTCGGTATCGGTGAGCGCGCGCAGCACCTTGGCCGGGACGCCCGAGGCGATCGTGCGCGGCGGAATCACCATGCCGGCCTTGACGAACGCCATCGCCGCGACGATCGCCGAGTCGCCGACGACCGCATTGTCGTTGACGACCGCGTTCATGCCGACGAGACCGTTGCGCTCGACGCGGCAGCCGTGCAATACCGCGCCGTGGCCGACGTGGCCGTCCTCCTCGACGACCGTGCCGAGGCCCGGGTAGCCGTGCAGAACGCACGTGTCCTGGATGTTCGCGCCGGCGCGGACCTCGATGTGGCCGAAGTCGCCGCGCAGGCACGCCGCCGGGCCGATGTAGCAGCCCGGCCCGACGATCACGTCGCCGATCAGCACCGCGGACGGATGCACGAACGCCGTCGGATCGACCACCGGGACGACGCCATCGATCGAATACACGGTGAGGTTCAGGCCGGCCATCGCGTCCCCCTCCTGTCGCAGTTGCCGCGCTGGCCTAGCCGAGCCACACGCGGGCGTTGCGGAACATGCGCATCCACGGCGAATCCTCGCCCCAGCCTTCGGGATGCCAGGACATCTGCACCGTACGGAACACGCGCTCCGGGTGTGGCATCAGGATCGTGAAGCGGCCGTCGGGCGTCGTCAGGCCCGTGATGCCCTGCGGCGAGCCGTTGGGGTTGTAAGGATAGCGCTCGGTCGCCTGACCGGCGGCATCGACGAAGCGCAGCGCCACGTAGGGTTGCGCTGCAGCGAGCTGCGCGGCATCCCGGAACTGCGCGTAGCCCTCGCCGTGGGCGGTGGCCACCGGAACGCGGCTGCCGGCCATGCCGGCGAAGAACAGGCTCGGCGAGCGCCCGACCTCGAGGAGGGCGAGGCGCGCCTCGAACTGCTCGGATCGGTTGCGCTCGAAGTGCGGCCAGTGCGCGGTGCCGGGAATCAGCTCGCGCAGGTTGCTCATCATCTGACAGCCGTTGCACACGCCCAGCGCGAACGTGCCGGGCCGCGCGAAGAACGCGGCGAACTCGTCGCGAGCGCGCGCGTTGAACAGGATGGACTTGGCCCAGCCTTCGCCGGCGCCGAGCACGTCGCCGTAGGAGAAGCCGCCGCACGCGACCACGCCCTGCACCCGATCCAGCGTGCGCCGCCCGGCAATGATGTCACTCATGTGCACGTCGATCGCGGCAAAACCTGCCCGGTCGAACGCGGCCGCCATCTCCACCTGCCCGTTCACGCCCTGCTCGCGCAGGATCGCCACCGCCGGGCGCACGCCGCTTGCGATGAACGGTGCCGCGTGGTCCTCGGCGGGATCGAACGTGAGGCTTGCGGGCATCGGTGGCTCCGCGGCATCGAGCAGGCGATCGTACTCCTCGTCGGCCAGTTCCGGATGGTCGCGCAGTCGCTGCAGCGCGTGCGTCGTCGCGGACCAGGCGCGATGCAGGTCCACCCGCGCCTCG
>CAYQAF010000005.1:0-15568 GCA_964415375.1 uncultured Alcaligenaceae bacterium | reverse complement strand
GCGCCTTCATCAGCACGATCAGCGCCATCAGGTGGCCGACGACACGGCCCGACTTGCCGCGCACGAGCTCGGGGACGTCCGGGTTCTTCTTCTGCGGCATGATCGAGCTGCCGGTGCAGAAGCGGTCGGCCAGCGTCACGAACCCATAGCGCGGCGTCGACCACAGCACGAGCTCTTCCGCGAAGCGCGACAGGTGGACCATGACGAGGCTTGCCGCCGCGGCGAACTCGATCGCGAAGTCCCGATCGGAGACCGCGTCGAGCGAGTTCGGGCAGAGCGCCTCGAAGCCCAGCTCCCGGGCGACGCGCTCACGATCGATCGGGAAGGGCGTGCCGGCGAGCGCGGCACTGCCGAGCGGCAGCCGGTTGACGCGGCGGCGGCAGTCGGCAAGCCGCTCGAGGTCGCGTGCGAACATCGCGTCGTAGGCCATCAGGTGGTGACCGAACGTCACCGGCTGCGCCACCTGCAGGTGCGTGAAGCCCGGCATGATAGTTGCGACGTGCTGTTCGGCAAGGTCGATCAGCGCTCGCCGCAGCGCGACCAGCAGGTCGGCGAGGCGGTCGATCTCGCCGCGCAGCCACAGGCGCACGTCGGTCGCCACCTGGTCGTTGCGCGAGCGCGCGGTGTGGAGGCGCTTGCCGGCATCGCCGACCAGCGCGGTCAGCCGGCGCTCGACGTTGAAGTGCACGTCCTCGAGGTCGCGCGACCACTCGAACCGGCCCGCGTCGATGTCGGCGGCGATCGTGTCGAGCCCCCGCTCGATCGCGGCGAGGTCGTCCTGGCCGATCACGCCCTGCGCGGCCAGCATGCGGGCGTGCGCGCGCGAGCCGGCGATGTCCGCGGCGGCGAGTCGCTGGTCGAAGTCGACCGAGGCGGTGTAGCGCTTGACGCGCTCCGTCATCGGCTCCGAGAAGCGGCCCGACCACGCGCCGGCGGCGGGGATTGTGTTGCTTTCGGGGGTGGGGCGTTCGGACATGGCGGCAATCAGCTTGCGTCGTCCGGGGCGCTTGTCGAAAATGGTCGGGATTCGCCGCCCAGCGTTCGGATCCGGCAAGAACGGCGCGTTTCGGCGCGCATGTCTGTGATCCCGCCGAGCGCACCGGGCGGCGGGCATGATGCTTGCATGCCGTACCGAATATGCGGTCGATTATAAGGCATAACGGCTCCGCGCCGACGCTTCCGGACCTGCGCAACCTGGGCACGACGGTACGTATCCTGCTCGCCGTCAACGGCGCGGCGGTGCTCGCGGCGTTCGTACGGGAAACGCGTTGGGAGGTGCTGCCGGCGGCGGTCGTGGAAACCGCCGGGGCCGTCGCGCCCGCGCTGATCCTCGCGCTCGCCCTGCTGTGGGCGGCGGCCCCCTGGATCGCGCGCCAGCCGTATCGGGTCGGCGCGATCGCCATCGCGGGCATCGCGTTCGGCGCCACGCTCGCCGGACACGCGCTCGGCTCGTTCATCGCGCCGCGAGCGGACGACTCGCTGCTGCGCGAACTCGGCTTCGCGCTGCTCGTGGTCGCCGGCCTGCTCTACTACTTCCAGCTGCGCGCCCGCGCGCTTTCGCCCGCGATCGTCGAGGCGAGGCTGCAGGCGCTGCAGGCGCGCATCCGCCCGCACTTCCTGTTCAACAGCATCAACGGCGTGCTGTCGCTGATCCGCAGCGACCCGCGCCGCGCCGAGGAGGCGTTGCACGACCTCGCGGACCTGTTCCGGGTGCTGATGCGCGACAACCGCGACCTCGCCCCGCTCGCCGACGAGGTCCAGCTGTGTCGGCAGTACCTCGACCTCGAAAAGCTGCGCCTGGGCGAGCGCCTCATCGTCGACTGGAACGTGAAGAGCATGCCCGAGGACGCGCTGGTGCCGCCGCTCGTGCTGCAGCCGCTGCTCGAGAACGCCGTGTACCACGGCATCGAGCCGTCGCCGGTGCCCGCCACCCTGACGATCAACATCTTCCTGTCGCGCGGCGAGGTCCACGCGATCATGCGCAATCCGTATCGCGACGACGGCGGGCGCCACCATCGCGGCAACAGGATGGCGATCGCCAACATCCGCGAGCGCCTTGCGCTCCACTTTGACGCCGAGGCCGCCCTCGAGTCGCGGGTCACCAAGGATTCGTACGAGGTCCACATCCGCATGCCCTACCGCAACGTCGCCCCGCCGAAGGCCCGCGACGCGCGGGACGCGCAGGCGCCGGGCAACGTCGTCGACCTTTCCGCAGAGCGTGCGAAACCGCGCGCGAGAACATCCATACCAACGCCTGGAGGCCGCCCGTGGCTGAAGTCCCGCTCCGTGTCCTGATCGTCGACGACGAGGCGCCCGCGCGCCGCCGTCTGCGCGAACTTCTCGATGACTGTGCCTCGGCGCTGCCGCTTGCCGTCGTCGGCGAGGCGCAGAACGGCCGCGAGGCGGTCGAGCTCCTGCAGTCGATCCCCGTCGACCTCGTGCTGACCGACATCCACATGCCCGACATGGACGGGCTCGAGCTCGCCCGCCACGTGCTCAAGGTGCCGCACACGCCGCTCGTCGTGTTCACGACGGCGTTCCACGAACACGCGCTGCAGGCCTTCGAGGTCAACGCGGTCGACTACCTGGTGAAGCCGGTGCGCGTGCAGCGCCTGCTCTCGGCGCTGCAGAAGGTGCCCAAGCTGCGCCCGCTCACCCCCGAGAAGCTCTCCGAGCTGCCGCAGTCGGCGCGCCGCTTCCTGTCGGTGACCGAGCGCTCCCGCGTCGTGCTCGTCCCGGTCGAGGAGGTGGTGTACCTCAAGGCCGAGCTCAAGTACATCACGATCCGCACCGCGCAGCGCGAGCACCTGCTCGAAGAGTCGCTGACGCGGCTCGAGCAGGAGTTCGGCAACCGGTTCGTGCGCATCCACCGCAATTGCCTCGTGTCGCGGGATTTCGTCCGCGGCTTCGAGCGGCGCGTCAGCGACGACGGCGACGCGCACTGGGAGGTGCTGCTGAACGGCGTCACCGAGACGCTGCCCGTGTCGCGGCGCCAGCAGTTCGTCGTCCGGGAGGTCGGCCGCGAGCTCGCCGCCTGACCGCGGGTACAATGGCGCCAGCGGTCGCGAGGCGCCACCGGCAGGTCGAGGCCGCGGATTCCCGCGGCCTCGTCGTTTCCGGGGCCCCGCGCGGCGCGTTCGGCGCCGCCCGCGGATCCCGCGTCCCGCGCGTCCCGTCCAACTCCACACGACCAGGCTCAAGGCATGCGCACGCTGATCTGCGGCTCGCTCGCTTACGACACGATCATGGTGTTCCGCGACCGCTTCGGCCGCCACATCCTGCCCGACAAGACCCACATGATCTCGGTGTCGTTCACCGTCGGCGACATGCGCCGCGAGTGGGGCGGCTGCGCCGGCAACATCGCCTACAACCTGAAGGCGCTGGGTGGCGACCCGGTGGTGATGGCGACGATCGGCGACGACGGCGCGCCCTATCGCGAACGGCTCGCAGCACTCGGCGTGGCGGCGGACGGCGTGCGCTCGGTGGCGGGGTCGTTCACCGCGCAGGCCTACATCATCACCGACCTCGAGGACAACCAGATCACCGCGTTCCACCCCGGCGCGATGGGGCACTCGCACGAGAGCCGGGTGGGCGACGTCGACGGCGTGCGGCTCGGCATCGTCGCGCCGGACGGCCGCGACGGCATGCTGAGGCACGCGGCCGAGTTCCGCGCGGCGAAGATCCCCTTCGTGCTCGACCCGGGCCAGGCGATGACGCTGTTCTCCGGTGACGAGCTGGTCGACATGATCGACGCGGCGACCGTCGTCGCGGTCAACGACTACGAGGCGCGGCTCATCGCGGAGCGCACGGGGCTCACGGTCGAGGAGATCGCCCGTCGCGTCGAGGCACTGGTGGTCACGCTGGGTGCCGAGGGCTCGCGCATCCACGTCGGCAGCGCGACGATCCACGTGCCCGCGGTGCGCCCGAGCGCGCTCGTCGACCCGACCGGCTGCGGCGACGCGCACCGCGCGGCCCTGCTGTACGGCATGGCGCAGGGGTGGGACTGGCAGAAGACCGGCCGGTTGGGGTCGCTGCTGGGCTCGATCAAGATCGCGGCGCGGGGCGGGCAGAACCACGCCGTCGACCGCGACCTCGTCGCCGCGATGTACGCGAAGGAGTACGGGGCGAACCCGTGGTGACGACCGCCTGACATGGACGGCATCGGCACGACACCGTGAGCGAGGCGCCGCTTCCGTTGCCGCACCAGGCGTTGCGTGCGACGCGCGTGGTCGTGCACGTGCTGGGCGGCATCGCCCTCACGATGCTCGTGTTCCCCGTGGTGCGGCCGACGCGGCGGCAGGCGCTGGTGCAGCGCTGGAGCCGCAGGCTGCTGCATCTGTTGCGCGTCGAGGCACGGCTCCACGGCGCGATCGACGTGCACGGCGGCAACGTGCTGCTCGTCGCGAATCACATCTCGTGGCTCGACATCTTCGTGCTCAACGCCCACCGCCCGGCGCGCTTCGTCGCCAAGACGGAGCTCGCCGGCTGGCCGCTCGCGGGCCGTCTGATCCGCGGCGCCGGGACGATCTTCGTCGACCGAGAGCGGCGCCACGACACGCGGCGCGTCAACCACCACGCGGCGCAGGCGCTTGCGGCGGGCGACGTGGTCGCGGTGTTCCCGGAGGGCACGACCACCGACGGCGCGACGCTGCTCAAGTTCCACGCGTCGCTGCTGCAGCCGATCGTCGAGGCGCAGGGGCACGTGCAGCCGGTGGCGATCCGCTATCGCGACGCCGCAGGCGCGCATTCGACGGTGCCCGCCTACGTCGGCGACGAATCGTTTGCGACGTCGTTCTGGCGCGTCTGTGGCGCGCGGCGGCTTGTCGTCGAGCTGCGCGCCGCCGATGCGCTGCCCGCGCACGGCGCGAACCGGCGCGATCTCGCGCGCGCGGCCGAGGAAGCTATCCGAACGGCTTTGGGGTTATCGGGCGCCGAGACGGCACCTGGAAGACCCGGCGGTCCGGAAGTCTGACGCCCGTCAGCGTGCCGCCCCAGAGGCAGCCCGAGTCGAGCATCAGCACGTTGGGCGCGAGCTCGAGGTCGAGCGTCGACCAATGACCGCAGACGACGAGCGCATGCGCGCTGCGCCGGTGATCGTGGGCGAACCATGGCCGCAAGCCCGCCGGCGTGTGCTCGCGGCCGCGCTTCTCGCGGAACTCCATGCGTCCGTCGGCGGCGCAGAAGCGCAGGCGCGTGAACGCGTTGACGATCGCGCGCAGCCGATCGTCGCCGTCGAGGTCGTCGCGCCAGGTCGACGGTTCGTCGCCGTAGAGGACCGACAGGAAGCGGTCGCGATCGGCGCTCGCGAGCTTCGCTTCCACCTCGCGCGAGAGCATCAGGGCAGTCGCGGGCGTCCACGCGGGCAGGAGCCCCGCATGCACGAGCAGGCAGTCGCCCTCGATGGCGACCAGCGGTCGGCGTGCAAGCCAGTCGATCAGCTCGTCGCGGTCCGCGGCCGCGAGGATCGCGCCGAGCGTGTCGTCGCGATGCGGCCGTCGGTGGCCGGCCGCGACGGTGAGCAGGTGCAGGTCGTGGTTGCCGAGCACGGTCACCACGGCGTCGCCCAGCGCGCGCACTTCGCGCAGCACCTCGAGCGACGCGGGTCCGCGGTTCACCAGGTCGCCGACCAGCCACAGCCGGTCGGCGGACACGGAGAAGCCGATGAGGTCGAGCAGCTCGCAGAACTCGGCGTGGCAGCCCTGGATGTCGCCGATCGCGTAGTGCGCCATTAGGGCCTGTTCACACCATGCCTGCAGAACGCGTTGCGAGGGAAAAGGGGCGCTCGCAAGGCGCGTGACCGAAGGCGGGTAGGGAACCCGGCGAGGGAACGCAACGAAGCGAGCGCCCCTTTTCGCCGCAACCCGTAGGGAACGGGCGTCCCGGCGCGCCACTCTGCGTTGCGCTCCTCGGCAAGACGCCCGGTCTTGCTTTCGTCGCGCGCCTTGATTGGCGCGCCGGACCACCCGTTCGCGTTCGCAGGCATAGTGTGAACAGGCCCTAGTGGAAACGGGACGCGCGAATCGCGCGTCCGTCAAGTCTGTTCGCGCACGACGCACCCCAATAGAATCGGCCCCGATTCTACCAACCCTCGCACCCCGGCACGATGTCGTTCCCGTTGAACCCGCCACAGCGCGAGGCCGTCCGCCGCGTCGACGGCCCGCTGCTCGTGCTCGCCGGCGCCGGGAGCGGCAAGACGCGCGTCATCACCGCGAAGATCGCGTACCTGATCGAGCGCGGCACCGTGCCGTCGCGCATCGCCGCGATCACGTTCACGAACAAGGCGGCACGGGAGATGCGCGAGCGCGCGGCGAAGCTCCTCGGCGCGCAGGGCCGTCCCGACGCTGCAGCCGAATGCGCGATCTCGACGTTTCACTCGCTCGGCCTCTCCATCGTGCGCGAGGAAGCCGGTGCGCTGGGGCTGCCCCGCGGGTTCTCGATCCTCGACCCGTCGGACCTCGAGGGCATCGTCGCCGAGCTCGTCGCCACCGCCGACCGCGGCCGTGCGCGTGCCGCGCAGTGGCGGATCAGCGCGTGGAAGAACGCGCTCGTCGCGCCGCAGGCGGCGCTCGCCGCCGCGAAGGACGACGCCGAGGTCGCCGCCGCGCGTGCCTACGTGCGCTACGGCGATGCGCTCGCCGCCTATCGTGCGGTGGACTTCGACGACCTGATCGCGCTACCCGTGACCCTGTTCGACCGCGACGCCAAGGCGCGCGAGCGCTGGCAGGCGCGCTTCGACCACGTGCTGGTCGACGAGTACCAGGACACGAACCCGGCGCAGTACCGTCTGTTCCGCCACCTGGTGGGCGCGCGCGCGCGCTTCACCGCCGTGGGCGACGACGACCAGGCGATCTACGGCTGGCGCGGGGCCACGCTGGAGAACCTCGCGCAGCTGCCGCGCGACTACCCGGCGCTCGCCGTAGTGAAGCTCGAGCAGAACTACCGTTCCTGCGTGCGCATCCTGAAGAGCGCCAACGCGCTGATCGCGAACAACCCGAAGCTCTTCGAGAAGCGGCTGTGGAGCGCGCTCGGACACGGCGACGCGATCCGCGTGCTGCCTGCCGGCGACGACGAGGCCGAGGCCGAGCTCGTCGTCGCGCGGCTCCTCGCGCACAAGTTCGAGCACCGCGGCCGCTTCGGCGACTACGCGATCCTCTACCGCGGCAACCACCAGGCCCGCGTGTTCGAGACGGCGCTCCGCGCCCACGACGTGCCGTACGCGATCTCGGGCGGGCAGTCGTACTTCGAGCGCGCCGAGATCAAGGACATCGTCGCCTACCTGCGCCTCGTCGCCAACGACGCCGACGACCCCGCGTTCATCCGCGCGGTGTCCGTGCCGAAGCGCGGCGTCGGCGAGACCACGCTGTCCAGATTGTCGGAGGTCGCGACCGCCCGGCACGAAAGCCTGTTCGCCGCCGTCTTCGCCCCCGAGTTCCGGGCGGTGGCGCACGCGAAGGCCCGCGCGGAGCTCGAGCAGTTCTGCACGCTGGTGAACGACCTCTCCCACCGCGCGCCGCGCGAGCCGGCCGCGCGCCTCCTCGCCGACCTCGTGCGGCGCATCGGCTACGACGACTGGCTCTCGGCCACGTTCGACAAACGCGACGCCGAGGCCAAGGGCAGGAGCGTCGCCGACTTCGTCGGCTGGCTGTCGCGCAAGGGCGAGGCCGATCGCAAGAACCTGCTCGAGCTCACGCAGATGATCGCGCTCGTCACCATGCTCGAGGGCCGCGACGCGGACGAGTCGGATGCGGTGCGGCTGTCCACGCTGCACGCAGCGAAGGGGCTCGAATTCCCGCACGTGACCATCGTCGGGCTCGAGGAGGGGGTGCTGCCGCACCGCGAGTCGATCGACACCGGCAACATCGACGAGGAGCGGCGGCTCTTCTACGTCGGCATCACGCGCGCGCAGCGTTCGCTCGTCCTGACCTACTGCCGGACGCGCAAGCGGGCTGGCGGGCGCATCGACACGATGCCGTCGCGCTTCATCGCGGAGCTCGTGCAGGAGGACCTGCGCTTCGCCGACGTGCCGCTGCCCCCGGAGGAAGCGGCGCGCGAGCGCGCCACGGGCTCGGAGCGGCTGAAGGCGTTGAAGGCGCTGGTGGCGCGCGGGTGATCCGGTGCGAGCCTCGCGGCCCGCGCGATGACTACTTCGCCCCGGCCACCATGTAGTCGACCGCCGCCTTCACGTCGGCGTCGGAGAGCGACGTGTTGCCGCCCTTGGCGGGCATCAGGCCGGCCTTGCCCTGGAAGCCCTTGATCGCGTGGTCGTAGAGCACGTTCGCTCCCTGCGCGATGCGCGGGGCCCACGCGGCCTTGTCGCCGCTCTTCGGCGCGCCGGCGATCCCCGCGGCGTGGCACGCGGTGCACGCGGTGTCGTAGACCTTCTTGCCGTCGACGGCTGCCGGCGCGGCCGGCGCCGCCACGGTGGTGGCGGCGGCAACGGCGGCAGCCGCGGCACCGGAATTCATCATGAAGTCGACGGCGCGCCTGACCTCGGCGTCGTTCAGATCGGCCATGCCGCCGCGCGCGGGCATGCCCGCGTGGCCGCGCAACGCGGATTGGTGAAGGGCGGCCAGGCCGCGCTTCTCGCGCTGGATCCAGGCCGCACGGTCGCCGATCATCGGCGCGCCGCCTTCGCCGGTCTGGTGGCACTTGCCGCAGGCCGCGCCGACGACCTGCTCGCCCGTGCGCTCGGCACCGACCGCCGCCGTCGCGGCGGGTGCGGCCACCGCAGCAGGGGCCTTCCAGTTCGCGCCGCCGGCATTGACCAGGTGCACGACCGCCGCCTGCACCTCGACATCGGTGAGGTCGGGGTTGCCGCCCTTCGCCGGCATCGCGCGGATGCCCTTGATCGCGTGCTCGTAGGTGAGCTTGTCGCCCTGGGCGATCACCTTCGCCCACGCGGCCTTGTCGCCCAATTTGTGGGCACCAGCGATGCCGGCCTCGTGGCAGGCCTTGCAGACCTGCGCGTAGACCTGCTCGCCGGAGAGCGCGACGCGGGGCCCCGTGGCCTTGGCGAACTCGACGGTGCCCACCGGGCGGATGCGCGCGAGGATCTCGTTTTCGTCGGCGCTGACCGAGCGCTTGGCGCCGCCCGTGACCAGCGAGGCGAGCATCGCAATCACGATCACCGGCACGATCAACGCGGCGACGACGACGACGACCAGCTGTTGCCAAGTCTTGATCGGGGACGAATGCTCTTCGCTCATGGCATCGGGGAAGGGATCGATTGGGGACGGGCGCGCGCGGACCGCGCTCCGCCGAACGTCGCATTATACCGTCGCTGCCGGGGTCCCGGTACCGCGCTGGACGGTGCCCTGCCTTGAAGGCTAGAATGATCGGCTACGCGCCCGTAGCTCAGTTGGATAGAGTGTTGGTTTCCGAAGCCAAAGGTCACAGGTTCGACTCCTGTCGGGCGCGCCAATCACAGACCCCGCCACGGGCAGTCCGGGTACCGTCAGAGCGTGGCGGCATGCCGAATGTCCAGAACTGCGAGTACGCCAATCGGCAGACTGGGGTGTACTTGTCCCGCTGAATTGCGTTGACGATGCCCGGAAGGGCGTCGTCTGTGCAGCCTGTCGCTGCCGAACCGGGACCGTGCCCGGTGGGCGAAAGCACAACCTCGAGGAGCAGGGTCCATGACCCCCATGAAGATGACCGCCGGCGCCGCCCTGTGCGCCGTAGCGCTTGCGCTGCCCGTCGGCGCTGCCGCCCAGACGTCCGATCAGTGGCAGTTCGGCCTGACCCTCTACGGCTACTTTCCCGAGGTCTCCGGCACGTCGAGGTTCCCGCAGTCGGGATCCACGCCGAGCATCGACGTCAAGGTGGACGACCTGCTCGACCTCAAGTTCGCCTTCATGGGGTCGTTCGAGGCGCGCAAGGGCCGATGGGGCGCGTTCACCGACTTCATGTACCTGGACGTCGGCGACAGCAAGTCGGATGCACGCGATTTCGCCATCGGCGGCGCCCCGATTCCGGGTACCGCCAGCGTCGACGTGGACTACGACCTCAAGGGCATGGTCTGGACCATCGCCGGCGAGTACAACGTGGTCTCCAGCCCCGGCTCGACGGTGGACGTATTCGCCGGCGCGCGGCTGGTCGACCTCGAGCAGGACGTCAGCTGGAACGTGACGGGCAACATCGGCACGATCCCGCTCCCCGGCCGTTCCGGCAGCTCGAACGTGAGCCGCAGCAACTGGGACGGCATCATCGGCGTGAAGGGTCGGCTGCGCTTCGGTGCCGAGAATCGCTGGTTCGTGCCCTACTACCTCGACATCGGCACCGGCCAGTCGGACTTCACCTGGCAGGCGATGACCGGCCTCGGGTACTCGTGGGGCTGGGGCGACATCCTGGCGGCCTGGCGTTACCTCGACTACGACATGGGCGAAGGCAAGCCATTCACCGACCTCTCCCTGAACGGCCCGGCCGTCGCGGTGGTGTTCCGCTGGTGACCGCGGTGTAGCGTGGGTGGCGGAGCGTGTCGCCCTCGGGCGGCGCGCCCCGGCGGTTTCAGGTCGTGCGCTGCGACTTGCGCCAGTCGCCGGGGCTGGTGCCCGACCAGCGACGGAATGCGCGCATGAACGGCGCGAGGCCGGCGTAGCCGAGCGCGGCGGCGATGTCGTGCATCGAGACGTCGGCGTTCTCGAGCAACTCCTTCGCCACCGCGAAACGGACGTCGTCGAGCACGCGCTGGAATGTCGTGCCTTCGGCCCTCAGCCGGCGGTTCAACGTGCGCCGATGCATCAGCAGCACGCGCGCGACATCGGCGCCCGAGCTGCGGCCGTGGAGCAGCAGCGTACGCAGCGACCGGTACACCCCCTGGACGAGGATGGCCTTGCCGCCGGCACGCGCCTCTGCCAGCGCAGCACGCAGGCGCGCGGCGTCGGCGCCCTCGATGGGCCTGTTCATCACGCTGTCGGGGAATCGCAGCGCGCAGAATTCCGCATTGAACCGCAGCGGCGCCCGGAAGAACTGCCGGTAGGGCGCTGCGTCGACCGGTACGGCGTGCGGCAGGAACACCTCGGACGGGCTGAAGCCTTCGCCGCAGACCTCCCGCATCATGTTCATCGCGACGGCGATCGCGGCGTCGTACAACTGGCGCGTGCTCCGGGCGTGCGGATCGTAGATCGCGTAGCCAAAATCGACGACGCCGTCCCGCTGCAGCAGCAAGGCCATCGCACCTCCGCTGTGGACGTGCTGGAGCAGGACGAATTCCTCCAGCGCCTGGCCGACCGTCGGGGAGTGGCGCACGATCGCGCCGAGCGCCCCGAGATCCGAGAGGTGCCACGTGCGGCCCACGAGCAGCCCGAAGTGGGCGCAACCCGTGCGTGCTGCCGCCTCGCTCAGGAGTTGCGTCAGCGCAGCGAAGGGAATCCGGTTCGAGGAATGATCAAGCGCATCCGGACGCAATCCCGCGCCGGCGATGATCGGTGCCGGGTCGGCGCCCAGGCTGCGGATCAGCGCGGGAAGTGCGGTGAGCGCGCCGATGCGCTGCGACCACGGCGCCGCCCCGGGCTGGATCTGTCCCGGCGGGCGGGCCGCGTGTGGCTTCGGGTTCGGCAATTCCAAGTGGCGCTCGGCGATGATTCCACGGGGATTCTCCGGGTTTTCCTGCGGATGTAAATCGGGCGCCGCGGGGATCCGGACGATGCGGCGCGTACCGCCCGACGCTCGAATGTCGACAAATGCGAAGCAATCGGCCGGGCCGAAGCGCAACCTGCTCATCGGCAACGCTCGCAGTTGGCCGGGCAGGGGTCGCGTCGTGGCGCGTGTCGGCGTCGCGCGCGACCGCAGTCGCGAGGCGGGCCATTGGCTTCGCCCCATCCCCATGGTCGAATTCGCTGACTCGTCGGTCCGGTCGCCGCTGGCGCCCGGCGCGCGGCTGCTGCTCGAAACGGCGTCGGGTCCGATCGCGATCTTCGAGGTCGGCGGCAGGGTCTGCGCAGTCGAGGACGGCTGCCTGCGCTGCGGCGCCTCGCTGACGACGGGCGCGCTGGCAGGCACGGTCGTCACCTGCAGTGTTTGTGGATGGCAGTACGACGTCGCGAGCGGATGCCTCGTCGGTCTGTCCGCGCTCCGCATTCCGACCTGCAAGGTCCGGGCGCCCCGGGCGGAGTGAGCGGACGGCATCTGTCGAACGCGCCCGATCCCGTTACCCAATCAATCGAGACACCCGCGAGGCAACACCATGGACATCGGCCGCAAGCTCACGCAAAGCCAGGACATCGCCGCCAAGGTGGCACTGCTCTACGGCAAGCGCGCCAAGCACGCCCAGCAGCAATACACGGAGCGCATGCAGAAGGCGTTCGACGCGGATGTGCGTCCCCTGCTCGGCAAGCCGCTCGCGCCGCAGGAACTCTGGTCGCAGTGGTACGAGTACGCGGTGGACGCGACGCAGCGTTCGGTGCTGTTCTGGGACACGATCCGGCAGCGCGGCAACGACTTCCTCGAGCACGCCCGCAAGGGCCTGCCGCCGGTGCTGCACTTCGACTACGAGATGGTGGTCGACGGCCGCACGCTGCCGCGGCCGGTCAACTACGCGATGGTGCGGATCGTCCCGCCCGAGGGTGTCACCGTGGATGGGAAGCGGCGACCGTATCTGATCATCGACCCGCGTGCGGGCCACGGGCCGGGCATCGGCGGCTTCAAGGACGACTCGCAGGTGGGCGTCGCGCTGCGCGAGGGGCACCCGGTCTACTTCGTGATCTTCTTCCGCGAGCCGGAGCCCGGCCAGACGCTGCTCGACGTGTGCGAGGCCGAGCAGGCGTTCGTGAAGCGCGTCCGCGAGCTCCATCCGGGGAGCCCGAAGCCCGCGATCGTCGGCAATTGCCAGGGCGGTTGGGCGGCGATGATGCTCGCCGCCTCCGATCCCGACGAGACCGGCCCGATCGTGATCAACGGCGCGCCGATGTCCTACTGGGGCGGCGCGTGGAGCGAGGGCGAGGGCGACAACCCGATGCGCTACTCCGGCGGCAACCTCGGCGGCACGTGGCTCGCGTCATTCACCGCGGACATGGGCCACGGCATCTTCGACGGCGCCTACCTGGTCGAGAACTTCGAGAACCTGCACCCGGCCAACACGTTCTGGGACAAGTACTACAACCTCTACAGGCGCGTCGACACCGAGCCGCCGCGCTTCCTCGAGTTCGAGCGCTGGTGGGGCGGCTTCTACCTGATGAACCGCGAGGAGATCGAGTGGATCACCCGCAACCTGTTCGTCGGCAACAAGCTGTGGTCGGCCACCCAGGCGAAGGGCGGCAAGACCTTCGACCTGCGCGAAATCAGGGCGCCGATCATCCTGTTCGCGTCGATGGGCGACAACATCACGCCGCCGCAGCAGGCGTTCAACTGGGTCGCCGACGTCTACGGGTCGACCGAGGAGATCAAGGCCCGTGGGCAGGTGATCGTCGGGCTGCTGCACGAGGACGTCGGGCACCTCGGCATCTTCGTGTCCGGCAAGGTGGCCACGAAGGAGCACGCGCAGATCGTCTCGGTGATGAAGTCGATCGAGGCGCTGCCGCCCGGTCTCTACGGCATGGCGATCACCGAGCGCAAGGGACGCGGCGGCGAGGCCGAATACGAGGTCGAGTTCCGCGAGCAGCGGCTCGAGGACGTCACCAAGCGGCTCAACCGCTTCGAGCGCCAGGACGAGAAACCCTTCGAGGCGGTCGCTGCGCTGTCCGAGTTCAACCAGCGCGCCTACGAGCTCTTCGCACGGCCGCTGGTGCAGGCGATGTCCTCCGAGTACACGGCGAAGCTCGCGCGTCAGCTGCATCCGCTGCGCGCCCAGCGCTGGGCGTTCTCCGACCTCAATCCCTGGCTCGGCTGGCTCGGGCCCGCCGCCGAGGCGATCAAGGCGCAGCGGCGCCCCGCGACGAAGGACAACGCGCTCGCCAAGGTCGAAGGCGTGGTGTCGGAGGCAATCAGCGCCTCGCTCGACTACTACCGCGCGATGCGCGACGCCACCTCGGAGGCCAGGTTCTTCCAGACCTACGGCAACGTGTTCTCGCTCTTCGTCGCCGACAAGGCCGGCGCGAAGCACGGCATGGAGCCGGTGGCCGACGCCCGCGAGCTGCCGTTCGTGAAGTCCGCGCTGGCGGCGATCGAGGCGGGCGGCTTCCCCGAGGCGCTGGCGCGCGTCGGCTACCTGCTGGCGCTGAAGGGCGCGCCGTTGCTGCTGTCGCGGCTCGAGTTCCGGCGCGACCTGATCGAGAAGCACCGCGACCTCCTGCCCGGCATCGGGATGGACCAGTGGCGTCGCATTCGCGGCGAGCAGGAGATCATCGCCCGCTACGAGCCGGAGCGCGCGATCGCCACGTTGCCGAAGCTCCTCGCCGACCCGGCGGATCGCGAGCGGCTGCGTGCGTTGATGCAGGCGCTGTTCGCCGACGAGAGCTTCGTGCATCGGGCCAAGCCCAATGCGGCGCAACTCGCGATGATGCAGACCCTCGGCGAGGCGCTGCACGTTGCCCCGGAGCGGGTGCGCGCGGCCCAGGCGAAGCTCGTCGGCAAGGGGCGCAAAGCGCCGGCGGCGAAGCGCAAGCCTGCGAAACGAACGCCGGCGAAGCGTTGAGCACGGAGAACCCATGCGCAGGCAACACGAGAAGTACCAGCGGCTGATCGATCACTGCAAGCAGTTGCCGCCGACGCCGACGGCGGTCGCGCATCCCTGCGACGAGAGTTCCTTGCGCGGCGCGGTCGATGCGGCCAAGCTGGGCCTGATCGCGCCGATCCTCGTCGGCCCGAAGGCGCGCATCGAGGCGCTCGCGCGCGAGCACGGCATCGACATCGCCGGACTGCCGATCGTCGACGTGCCGCACAGCCATGCCGCAGCCGGGAAGGCGGTCGAGCTGGTCCGCGAAGGCAAGGCCGAGGCGCTGATGAAGGGGAGCCTCCACACCGACGAGCTGATGGCGGAGGTGGTCCGGCGCGAGACGGGACTGCGCACCTCGCGGCGCATCAGCCACTGCTTCATCATGGACGTGCCGAGCTACGAGCACACGCTGATCGTGACCGACGCGGCGGTGAACATCGCGCCGACGATGGAGGACAAGGTCCACATCATCCAGAACGCGATCGACCTCGGCCACGCGCTGCGCTTCCCCGAGGTGCGGGTCGCGATCCTCGCGGCGACCGAGACGATCAATCCGAAGATGCCCTCGACGGTGGAGGCGGGCGCGCTGTGCAAGATGGCCGACCGTGGCCAGATCACGGGGGGCATCCTCGACGGTCCGCTCGCGCTCGACAACGCGATCAGCCTCGAGTCGGTGAGGGTCAAGCAGATCGACTCCCCCGTCGCGGGCCGCGCCAACGTGCTCGTCGTGCCCGACCTCGAAGCCGGCAACATGCTGGCGAAGAGCCTGTCGTTCCTCGCCGGCGCGGATGCCGCCGGCATCGTGCTCGGCGCCAAGGTACCGATCATCCTGACGAGCCGCGCCGACTCGGTGATGATCCGGCTTGCCTCCTGCGCCGTCGCCGCGCTGGTGGCGCAGTGGCGCCGCGAGGCAGCGGGCAAGGCGGTGCGATGACCCGTGCCCTGCCGATCCCGCGAGCGAGGACGCCATGACCATCG
>CAYQAF010000004.1:0-16175 GCA_964415375.1 uncultured Alcaligenaceae bacterium | reverse complement strand
ATACGTCGCTGTTCACGGGCGTCAAGGGCAATTACCTGAAGCGCAGCGTCGCGGCACTCGGCTTCGACGCTGACAACCTGCCGGAGGCGGATAAGTCCAAGATGAACTTCGGCTCGGGCGGCAACACCGAGAAGAAGGCCTGGCGTGACATCTGGAGCGCGGGGCAGGGTGCGGGCAACATCCACGACGTGCTGCCGACCGGCGAGCTCGTGGCACGCATGGTCCGCGAATACGAAGACACGCGACGCCGGCTCTGCGGCGCCGCTTGAGGAGGCATCATGACCACCGGGATGTTCGATCTGACGGGGCGCGTGGCGGTGGTGACTGGGGCGAGCCGCGGCATCGGTGAAGCGATCGCGAAAGCCTACGCGCAGCAGGGCGCCAAGGTGGTGGTCTCGAGCCGCAAGCTCGACGGCTGCGCGGCGGTGGCCCAGGCGATCAACGAAGCAGGCGGTGAAGCCAGCGCAATTGCCTGCCACATCGGCGACATGGAGGCGCTCAACGCGCTGTTCGCCCAAGTGGAGCAACGCTTCGGCGGGCTCGACGTGCTGGTCAACAACGCGGCGACGAACCCGTATTACGGCCACATTCTCGACACGGACCTCGGCGCGTTCCAGAAGACGGTGGACGTGAACATCCGCGGCTATTTCTTCGCCTCCGTGCTGGCCGGCCGCCTGATGCGCAAGGGCGGCCGCGGCTCGATCATCAATGTCGCGTCGGTCAATGCGGTGCGGCCGGGGCCGATGCAAGGCATCTATTCGATCACGAAGGGTGCCGTCCTCAACATGACCAAGTCGTTCGCGCGCGAGTGCGGGCCGGAGGGAATCCGCTGCAACGCGATCCTGCCCGGCCTGATCCGCACCAAGTTCGCGGGTGCCCTGCTCGCCGACGAAAACCAGCTCAAGCACTATGTCGGTGACAATCCGCTGCGCCGGGTCGGCGAACCGCAGGACATCGCGGGAGCTGCAGTGTTTCTGGCTTCGGATGCGTCGTCGTACGTGACCGGCGACTTTCTCGTCGTCGACGGCGGGTTCTTGATCTAGTCGCAGCGCCTCGGCGTCACGTTGGCCGGTGCGGCGCCGACCTCCGCAGCATGCTTCATTGCCTTCGCCAGTGGCAGCCAGTGCAGCACGCCGAAGAGCAACGTGAGCCCGATGCTGTCGATCAACGGCCCGGAGTGGCGCCGGACGCTCTTGAAGGCGACCAGCAGTTCCAGGACGTGCAGCGCGAGAAGAATGACGGCGACCTGCTGCGACGCAGACGCGACGGTGGCGGGGAGCACGCCGAGACTGCCGATGACTGCGACCAGGTAGACGGCGAGGCACGCTGCCTTCAGAAGACTGTTCATGGGTACTCGATGGTGGTGTGGTTGGCCGATCTGCATCAGGTCGCCAACCCCAGGCGGTCGGGATTCGACGAGCCAGCCGACCGCGTCAGGTCACGCGGCGTGATGCCGTTGTCCCGGCAATAGGCCAAATATCGCTCGACCGCACTTTGCCAGTCCTCGGTGCCGATGACCTGGCCGTTCGCATCCAGCAATTGCAGATCGCCGACGGTGACGACGAACAGGATCGTGTCGTCGGTTCCGTCCGCCAGGACCAGGGGCGTGTGCCGGGTGCCGGCGGGCTCGAGGACCACGCTGCCCGGTCCCGCCACCCAGTCGTGCTCGCGGTATTTCCAGCGGCCCTGCAGCGTGTAGATCGTGGTCGGGCCGGTCGAGCGATGGGGCGGCATCTCGACGCCCGGCGGCGCGCGCAGGAGCAGGACGACTTCCCCGCGTGCAGGGTCGGCGCCATAGAGCTTCACCGAGACCAGTTCCGAGTGCGGTGAAAACGGCAGCCACGGCAGACTTTCGTCTGCGCTGTAAGGTGCATCCACGCCGTCGAACTTGGTCGCCATCGTGGCCGCAGACTACCGGCCACGGGCCGAACGCCATCCCACCCGTGACGAGGGGGGTGACGGAAAACATCGCACAGCCAATGGGCTATGCTTGGCGAGGCCTTACCGGCCGGGGGAAGATCACTTGCAGAACGGACCGCGCCTGCGCAGATCCGGGCCATGTCGGACGCTTACTTCCAGCTGAAAACGGTGCCGCCGCGGCTCGGTCGGGCCGTGATGCTGCGACCGCGCCTCGAAAAACGCTGGACCGAGGTCAGCGACCGCACGGCCATCATCGTCACCGCGCCGCAGGGCTTCGGCAAGACCACGCTGCTGGCACAGTGGCGTCGCCGCTGGCTGGAGCAGGGCGCCCTGGTCGCCTGGGCGTCGCTCGACGCGCAGGACGACCGGGCCCGCTTCGTGGACCTGCTCCTTTTCACGCTGCGTGCGACCACCGGGCGGGAGTCATTCGCCGCAGCCGCGCTCCAGGGCCAGCTGGAATCGAATCGCGAACTCGATGCGTTGACTCTCCTGCTCGCCGAGGTCGCGTCGCTTGCGACACCCGTGGTCATCATCCTCGACGACGTGCACCGCATGCCGCAGGCTGCGCTGCGTGATCTGCTGGCGTACCTGCTGAACAACGCCCCGCCGAACCTGCAGTTCGTGATCGGTTCGCGCCGACCGCTGGAGCTCGACCTGTCCGACCTGGTCGCCGGCGGACGGCTCGCGGCGATCAACGTTGGCGACCTGCGTCTTGACCTCGCCGAGTCGCTCGAGCTCCTGCGCGCCCGCTTCGGGATCCGGATCGGCCTCGACGAGGCCGTGAAACTGCACGACCTGATGGAGGGCTGGCCGCTCGGCCTGCAGCTCGCGGCGTCCACGATCGAGACGGAGACCGACCTGCACGAGGTGATCGGGCACCTGAGCGCCCGTCGCGGCAACCTGCAGCGGTTCTTCTTCGAGTCGCTGTTGTCGCGGCTGTCGCCGGAGGAGTCCGAATTCCTGGTGCGGATATCGATCCTCGAGACCGTGAACCTCGACCTGTGCGCGGCAGTGACCGGATGCCCGGAAGCGACCCGCTACCTCGCACGCCTGGCCGACGAGTCGCCGGTCGTGACGGAGGGCGAGGGCCGCGACTGGATGCGCCTGCACGCCATGGCGCGCGACTTCCTGCTTGGGCAGTTCGACCGGCTGCCGGCAGACGAACGCAGCGCATGCTACGGTCGGGCCGCGACCTGGTACGCCGACCACGGGCTGTTCCACGAAGCGGCGCGCCACGCGCTCGCGGCCGGGAACGAGAGCCTTGCGGTCGAGCACGCGGCGCGGTGCCTGCTGGACATCGCTCGCGAGGGACGGCTCGCTGAAGCGAACGAGTGGATCAAGCGACTGCCGGCGTCGATCATGTCGCGGGACGTGCGACTGCAGCTCTCGGCCGCCTGGATCACCGCCCTTGGCAGCGATGCGGCGACCGTCCCCGACCTCCTCGAGCGGATCGCGCGGCACCCGCAGTTCGACGAAGAGTGCCGCCTCCGCGCAGGATTGGTGGCGGCGGCCTCCGCGATCTTTTGCGACCAACCCGGCCTCATCGTCGATGCATTGCGCGCCTGGGATCCGGAACCACCAGTCGTCTCATCACTCGACGAAGTCTCGCTGGCCAACTGCCGTGCGACGCTGGCCCTGCACTCGGGCGACAACGAGCAGGTCCGCCGGCTGGTGCTGGGATTCGTGGCGGGTGCCCCGCGCGATGCCGGCATGCGCCTGTCGCTCGGCTTCTCCGACCTGCTGGTCGGCCTCAGCTACGTGCTGGAGGGCAATGCGGACAAGGCCGTCTCGGTCATGCGGCCGAGGTTGTCAGCCGCCGAGCGGCAAATGGGCCGCCGCAGTACGGTCGCGGCGATGCTGGCGGGCCCGCTGGCTGCGGCATGCATGCTCCGTGGCGACGCCGACCAGGCACTCGCGACTCTCGCGGACCGGGTGGACGTGGTCGAGCGGGTCGGAATGCCGGACTCGACCATCCTCGCCTACCGGACGTTGGCCGCGATCGCGATGAGGCGCGGCGAGGAGGCCCATGCGCTCGAGATCCTGGCGGCTCTGCACGAGTTCGGCGTCACTCGGAACCTGCCGCGGGTGTTGTTCGTCAGCCTGACGGAGCAGGTGAGGCTCCATGCCGTCCAGGGGCGAGTCGAAACCGCCGCCGCGCTGCTCGGGCAGCTCGATGCCCTCGGGCCGGTCTTCGAACAGCCGGCTTACCAGCCGTTCCGCTGGTACTACCGGCGCATGCAGTCAGTGGCGACGGCCTACACGCGTCTTGCGGCATCCGACCTTGATGGTGCCGAGGTCGCGCTCAGCGCCTGGCTCAATGCCGAGTCGGGCGTGCACCGCAGTCCGCTGACCCTTCTGGCGCGCGCGCTGCTCGTCCTGATCGCTCACGAGCAAGGACGCCCGGAAGCGCATGGCAGGCTGGCGGAAATCCTGAGCCTCGCGGACCTGGGGGGCATCCGTAGCTATGTCGCGGCCGCGCATCCGCGGCTCGCGGGCCTGATCGTCGCGGACGAAGTCGAGGGCCGGGTCGCGGCAGGCGAAGGCGCTGACTCGGCGACCCGCGCCGGCAATCGCGTACAGCCCGCAAGCGCACCCCCCGTATCCGGGGGCCTGTTCACGCCGAAGGAAGCGCGGATCCTGTCGCTGCTCGCCACGGGCAAGGCGAACAAGGAGATCGCGCGGGCCATGGACATCGGCGAGCAGACGGTCAAGTGGCACCTGAAGAACGTGTTCTTCAAGCTGAACGCCGCGAGCCGCAAGCACGCGGTGGACCGCGCCCGTTTGCTCGGGCTCCTCGCCGGCTGAAGCACTCGACCCGCGCGACCCCTCTCGCGACCTGGGCCCCACCCCCCCTTCGCGAGGGGGAGGCGGGCGGCGGGTGCGATGCAAGAATCCCTCGCCATCGCAGCAGGGGTTCAGCCTTGCCGCGATCATTCGATCAACACATGCGGGGGCTTTCCAGATGACCAACGAATTGAGCAGACTGCCTCGGCGCGAACGTGCGCAGAGAAATCTTGCGCTGGGCGCCGCGGTGGCCGCCGTGCTCGCACTGCCGTCGGCCGCGATCGCGTTCGAGGTCGACACCGGTAACGAGAATCTGTCGATCCGGTTCGACAACACGTTGCGCGCCAACGTCTCGGTGCGGGCCGAATCGCAGGACAAGGCGATGCTCGCCAACCCGAACTTCGACGACGGCAACCGCAACTTCGACAGCGGCAGTGTGTTCACGCGCCTCGACCTGCTGAGCGAGTTCGACCTGGTCTGGAAGGGCGCGCTCGGCTTCCGGGTCAGCGCCGCCGGCTGGTGGGATCCCGGCTATGGCAGCCTGGACAACAAGTCGCTCGATACGACCAACAACCTGATTACCGGACTGCCCTTCCTGGATCTTGACTCGCACACCCGGCGTTACGCGGAGGGCCCGTCCGGCGAGTTCCTCGACGTATTCGCTTTCGCCAAGTTCAACGTCGGCGAGGCGCCGGTCAACGTCAAGCTGGGCCAGACCACGGTCTACTGGGGCGAGGGCCTGTTGCTCGGCGGTGCCTTCCACGGCGTCTCGTATTCGCAGAACCCGATCGACCTGTGGAAAGGGCTCTCGACGCCCGGCGCCGAGGCCAAGGAGCTGTTCCGTCCGCGCGTCGGATTCAACGTGCAGTCGCAGGTGACCGATACGCTCTCCGTCGCGGCGCAGTACTTCTTCAACTGGCAGAGCTTCGACAACCAGGCTTATCGGTATCCGGAGTCCGGCGCCTACCTGAGCATCAACGACGCGCTGCTGTGGGGCGGGGATTCCCTCATCACCGCCCGCAATCCATTCGCGGCCCTGGTGCCGGGGGCGCCGGCGTACCTGCGCGCCTGGCGCGGCAAGGACATCGAGCCCGACGACAATTCCGGCAACTACGGCCTGGCGCTGCGCTGGAGTCCCGAGTGGGCCGACGGCACGCTCGGCGCGTATTACCGCCGCAGCTACGACATGCAGCCCCAGCTGATGCTGACGCCCGGTTTTGCGAGCGTGCCGAGCCCGGCGGTCTGCACCGGCATCGGTGGACAGCCGCTCGCGCCCACATCACCGACGCCCTGCATCATCAACCCGCAGGCCACCAACGTCGCGGACCTGCGCAGCAAGGGCCGGTTCGGCGAGTACAACGTCGCCTTCGGCGAGGACGTGGACATCTACGCCCTCAGCTACTCGACGAACGTCGGTGGCGCCAGCCTCGGTGCCGAGCTGAGTTACCGCGAGAACATGCCGCTGATCAGCGACGCGGTGTTCGTCGTCCCGGCGCCGCTGGTGCCGAACTTCCCCGGCTCGATCGCGACCACTGACGTGCCCAAAAGCGGCACGCCCGGCGCGGTCGGCGAAACCATGCACGGCCTTGTCAACCTTGTCGGCGTTATCCCCGAGACACGTCTGTTCGACACGGCGAGCTGGGCGACGGAACTCACCTGGATGACGTGGCTCGACGTGAGCCAGAACGAGGCGGTGTTCAAGGGTCGCAAGGGCTACAACCAGATCGATGCCGTGGACAAGAATTACTACGGCCTGGCGGTCAACTTCACGCCGACCTGGTTCCAGGTGTTCCCCAGCGTCGACATTCTCGCGCCACTGTCGTGGTCGCAGGGCATCTCCGGCAACTCGGCGGTCACCGCCGGTGGCAACGACGGAGCGGGCACGTTCGGCATCGGCGTCGCGGCGGACATCCGCCAGAAGTACCGGGTCGACCTCAAGTACGTCGGCTTCTACGGCGACTACTCCAAGTGCCCGCGCAGCAACGCCGCCAATCCCGCGACCTGCGTGGACGGTGCCATGGACCTGCCGAACGGCGTGCCCGCGATCCTGTCGGATCGCGATTTCGTCGCGCTGACGTTCAAAGTGACCTTCTGACGAGGACTCAAACCATGATTCGCAAGACATTGATCGCGGCGATCCTCGCCGTGCTGGGTGCCAGCGCCACGGCCGCCGTTTCCCCCGAGGAAGCGAGCCAGCTCGGCAAGTCGCTGACGCCCGTGGGCGCTGAGAAAGGCGGCAACAAGGAGGGCACGATCCCCGAGTGGACCGGTGGCCTCACGAAGATTCCGGCCGATTTCAAGGCCGGATCGGGCGTGCGTCCCGACCCGTACGCTGGCGACAAGCCGCGGCTGCAGATCACGGGCGCGAACGCCGATCAGTACAAGGGGCAGCTGACGGCCATCACCTACGCGCTGCTGAAGCGCTTCCCGACCATGCGCGTGGACGTCTACCCGACGCACCGTCCGGTCGTCTATCCGCAGGCGATCCACGGCAACACGGCCCGGAATGCGGTGCAGGCGAAGACGGTCGAGAACGGCCTCGGCATCGAAAATGCATTGCCGGGCTATCCGTTCCCGATCCCGAAGACCGGCAACGAGGCGATGTGGAACCACCTGTTGCGCTACAACGGGGTCGCGTCGGTGTGCAAGTACGACTCGTTCAACATCGACTCCTCGGGCACGGCGACGCTGTCCACCACGGGCATCAGCTCCCAGGAGTGGCCGCCCGCGCGTGCCGAAAACCTCGACAAGCCGCTCAAGGGTACCGACGCGTTCTGGCTGATCAAGCAGGAATACACGGCGCCCGCGCGCCGCGCCGGTGAAGCCGTGCTGGTGTACGACCACGTCAATCCGCTGTCGCAGCCACGCAAGGCCTGGCAGTACCTGCCGGGGCAGCGCCGGGTGAAACTGGCTCCGGACATTGCCTACGACACGCCGAATCCGGGCGTCGCGGGCGCCTCGACCTACGACGACGCGTTCGTTTTCTCGGGTGCGATGGATCGTTTCGATTTCAAGCTCGTCGGCAAGCGGGAGATGATCGTCCCGTACAACGCCTACAAGGCGGTCTATTTCCCGGGCAGCCGTGAGAACGTCACGAAGCCCAACCATTTCAACCCGGACCTGCTGCGCTGGGAGCTGCACCGCGTCTGGGTGGTCGAGGCGACGCTCAAGCCCGGCAAGCGGCACATCTACCACAAGCGCACGTTCTACCTGGACGAGGACAGCTGGGTTGCGGTCGCCTCGGACTCCTACGACGCACGTGGCCAGCTCTACCGCGGCATCTTCGCGCCGACGGCCTTCGCGTACGACGCCCAGTCGATGCAGATCTCGCTGCAGATCGGTTACGACCTCGTGGCCGGGCTGTATTCGAGCCAGGGCAATTGCGGGCTGCACTACGGCGTGAAGTTCCGCGAGCCGTTCCCGGCGCGTGACTGGACGCCGGATGCGCTGGCGGGCGCCGGCATCCGCTGATGCCCCGTGGTGCCCGGCGCCGCTGGCGCCGGGCACCCTGGCCCGCAACAACATGGCCGTCGAGGAACGCCGGCCGGCCAGATCGAAGAGTGGGGGATGACATGAGCAGGGCAATGCTGACGGCGGCGGCGATCGCTGCTACCTGGGGGGCGCCGGCCTGGGCCGCGTCCGCGGGCGCGGTCGCGATCGACGTGCTGGACCGGCCGGCGATGCAGTCGCCGCTGGCCGCGAAGAAGCTGCTGCTGTCGGTCGCACGCGCCGACGACCGGCTCGTCGCGGTCGGCCCGCGCGGGCACATCGTTGTCTCGACGGACGCTGGTGTGAGCTGGCAGCAGTCCCAAGTGCCTGTGAGCTCGGACCTCACGGCCGTGTACTTCGCGAGCGCGAAGCGCGGCTGGGCCGTCGGTCACGACGGCGTGGTGCTCGCGTCCACCGACGGCGGCGCGACCTGGATCCGGCAGCTCGACGGCCGGGCCGTCAACGAACTCGTCCTCGCCGACGTCAGGGCGAAGCTGGCCGCCGCTCCGGAATCGGAGGCCCTGCAGGCCCTCGTCGCGGAGGCCGAGCGGTCCGTGGAGTCGGGTCCGGACAAGCCGCTACTGGACGTGTGGTTCGAGAACGAGACGACCGGCTACGTCGTGGGCGCCTACGGCCTACTGCTCAGGACGACCGACGGCGGTGCGACCTGGCAGTCGTGGTTCGATCGTGCCGACAACCCGCGGTTCATGAACCTGTATTCGATCCGTCCGGCCGGCGGGACGCTCTACATCGCGGGCGAAGGCGGGACCGTGCTCAAGCTCGATGCGGACACCGAGCGCTTCGTCGCCGTGCCAGTGGACTACGCCGGCAGCCTGTTCGGGGTCGCCGACCTCGGCGAGGCCGTGCTGGTCTTTGGCCTGCGCGGCAATGCGTTCCGAAGCGCCGACGGCGGAGCAAGCTGGGCCAGCGTCGACGCCCGGCTGCCTGCGACCATCGTGGGCGGCGCGAACGCCGGGCACGGCAACGTCGTGCTGGTGGACCAAGGTGGGCGGCTCGCGATCAGCACCGACGGCGGCGTGAGCTTCGAGCTGATGTCTCTGCAGCGCACCGTCCCCGTGACGTCGATCGTCGATGCGGGCGCCGGGCGCCTCGCAGTCACCGGACCTTTCGGCGTGATGGTCGTCGTACCGGACGCACCGAGGTAAGAGCCATGGCAGCCCCAACCGCCAACATCGAAGCGATGCCGGTCGTTCGCGACCTCAAGGACTTCGATCTCAATTCCGGCAACCGCCTCGAGCGGCTGATCTTCAACAACCGGGTCGCGGTCATGCTGGCGTGCCTGGTCATGACCGCCGTGCTCGGGTTCATGGCGACCCGGATCGGACTCAACGCCAGCTACGAGAAGATGCTTCCCGTCGGCCATCCGTATATACAGAACTACGAGGCCAACAAGGACCAGCTGCGGGGTCTCGGCAACACGCTGCGCATCGTCGTCGAGAACGCCGAGGGCGACATCTTCGATCCGGACTACCTCGACACGCTCAAGAAAATCAACGACGAGCTTTTCCTGACACCGGGCGTCGATCGCGCCTGGGTCAAGTCGATCTGGATGCCCGTGGTCCGCTACAACGAGGTCACCGAGGAGGGGTTCGCAGGCGGGCCGGTGATGCCCGACTCCTACGACGGCTCGACCGAGAGCGTCGAGCAACTGCGGCAGAACATCATGAAGGCGGGCCTGGTGGGGAGCCTCGTCGCCAACGACTTCAAGTCGGCGATGATCATCGTGCCGCTGCTCGACGTGGACCCCGCCAGCGGCGAGTCGATCGACTACTGGGCGCTGTCGCGGGCGGTCGAGCGGAACGTTCGCGACAAGTACGAGACGGCCGACGGTCCGTACAAGGTCCGCGTGATCGGCTTCGCCAAGATCATCGGCTCGCTGCTCGACGGCATCCTGCAGGTGATGATGTACTTCGGCGCGGCGATCGTGATCGCGGCCGTAATCCTGTTCTCGTTCACGCGCTGCGTGCGCAGTACGTTCGTCGTGCTGCTGTGCTCGCTGATCGCCGTCATCTGGCAGATGGGAATACTCACGCTGCTCGGTCTCGGGCTCGATCCCTTCTCGGTGCTGGTGCCGTTCCTGATCTTCGCCATCGGTGTGTCCCACGGCGCGCAGAAGATGAACGGCATCCAACAGGACGTCGGGCGGGGCACCGTAACGCTCGTCGCCGCTCGCTACACGTTCCGCCGGCTGTTCGTCGCGGGCGTCACGGCGCTGCTCAACGGCGCTGCCGGCTTCCTCGTGCTGCTGCTGATCCCGATCCCGGCGATCCGCGAGCTGGCCATCGCTGCGACCATCGGCGTGACCGTGCTGCTGTTCACGAACCTCGTGCTGCTGCCAGTGATCCTGTCGGTGACCGGCGTCAGCAAGACGGCGGCCGACCGCAGCCTCAAGCAGGAGGAGCGGGGCGTCGGTACCCGTGGCGTCTGGGCGTTCTTCAACCATTTCGCGGAGAGCAAGGCCTGGGCTGCCGCCGCGGTGATCGTGGCGTTGGCGCTCGGTATCGGCGGCTTCGCAGTATCGCGGCACCTGCAGATCGGTGACCTCGATCCGGGTGCGCCGGAGCTGCGGGCGAACTCGCGCTACAACGTCGACAACGCCTTCATCACCGCGAACTTCTCACTGTCGTCCGACGTGTTCGCCGTGATCATCAAGACGCCCGTCGAGGCGTGCACGCGCTATGCAACCCTGCAGCAGGCCGACCGCCTCGCGTGGCAGTTGCAGCAGCTGCCCGAAGTGCAGGCGACCGTGTCGCTGGCGGACTCGGTCAAGCAGGTCACGGCGGGGACCTACGAGGGCACCGCGAAGTGGTACACGCTGTCGCGCAACCAGGACGTGCTGAACTACGGGGCCCAGCAGGCGATCCAGAACACGCCGGACCTGACCAATGCCGAGTGCTCGGTGATGCCGGTCATCGCGTATCTCAGGGACCACAAGGCGGCGACGCTCGACGAGGTGGCGGCCACCGTCGAACACTTCATCGCAGACAACCCGGTGGCGGAGGTGGAGTTGCTGCCGGCGGCCGGGTCGGCGGGCATCGAGGCCGCGGTCAATCAGGTCGTACGCCAGGCCTGGCTGAAAATGCTGTTCTACATCTATGGAACCGTCGCCGTCCTGTGCCTGATCGCGTTCCGCTCCTGGCGCGCCGTGCTGGTCGCGCTGCTGCCGCTGGCCTTGACCTCGGTGCTCTGCGAGGCGCTGATGGTGGTGCTCGGCATCGGGGTCAAGGTGGCGACGCTCCCGGTGATCGCGCTCGGCGTCGGCATCGGCGTGGACTACGCACTCTACCTGTTGTCGGTCCAGTTGCACGGGCAGCGCGCCGGGATGCCGCTCGTCGAGGCGTACCGCTCGGCGCTGTCGTTTACCGGTCGCATCGTCGCGCTCGTCGGCTTTACACTCGCGGCCGGCGTCATCACCTGGGCGTGGTCGCCGATCAAGTTCCAGGCCGACATGGGCATCCTGCTCGCGTTCATGTTCCTGTGGAACATGCTCGGCGCGCTGATCCTGATCCCCGCACTGTCGCGCTTCCTGCTGCCGACCTCCGCCGTGCACAAGGCGGCGCGCCCGGCCGCGGCGTGAGGGAGCCGCGTGGTTACTGCGCCCGACCGCCGGTCGCCCGGACTACCTTGCGTACGGTGCACTGCGCGACGTCGATGGCCCGGTGAAGCAATTCGGCCCAGTGTTCGACGACCTGCTCGGCGCGAGCCCGCAGGTCGGTGGCGGACGAGGTCTCGCGCAGCCCGGTGACGTCGCGCTGCGGGCGGGCCATGCGTTCCGCCAGGCGCGGGTAGCGCGCGGCGAAACGCGGCGGGTCCATGGCCGGGTCGCGCGGCATCGGTCCAGCCATCAGCGCCGTCCAGTCCGATGCGCGCAGGACGCGCTCTGAGCCGGTGTAGAAGACCGCCTCTTCGCGCCGCATGTGATCGCGCGTGTGCTGCACGTACTGCTGCAGCTGGACCGCGAACCGCTGCCCAGTCCTGCCGCTCAAGTCGCCGAGCGAGGCTCGCGACAGCTCGCTCGCGAGCCGCTCGGCCTGCTGATGCCCGGCCCGATGCTCGCGCACGAGCTGTTGCATTTTCTTGTACAGGCGAGGCTCGCGGGCGCGGACACGCGCGAACAGCTGGTCCTCGCGCCGGTGATGGATCGAGTGCTGATAGACGAGCAGGTAGCGCAGCGCCTCGGCCAGTACCGGCCGCGCAGCACCCGGAACGGATTGCAGCAGTGCTGCCTGGGCATCGATTTCGCGCAGCACCCGCGATAGCCCTGCGTGGTCCTCGCGCAGCATCTGCATGAACTTGCCGGCCGCCACGGCCTTGCCGGTGCGAGGTACTGACTTGCGAATGGTCTTGCGGGTCATGGACAACACTCCCTGACGAAATCGGCGCAGTGCTCGATCGCGCGTTCCGATTCGGGGCCGAATGGCAGCCCTTGCCAGCCGTGGGGCATCTCCTTCCAGACCGCGAGCTCGGCGGTCACGCCCACGGCGCGCGCCCGTTCCGCGCAGCGCCGGCTGTCGTCGAGCAGGATCTCGGTGCTGCCCACCTGGAAGAAAAGTGCGGGCAAGCCGGTAAAATCGCCAAACGCAGGCGAGACGTAAGGATCCGCCATCCGTTCGATATCGCCGCCCACGTACATGGCCCGCATCTCGGTGCCACGCTTGTGGCTCAGGACTGAATCGCGCGCGGCATTGGTCACGCGCGAACCGTCGTGCGGATCCGTCAGGTCCGTCAGCGGCGACATCAGGATCGCTCCGGCTGGCAGCGGCAGCCCGCGGTCGCGCGCTGCCAACAGCACGCCGAGTGCCATGCCGCCGCCCGCGGAGATTCCGCTGACGACGATGCGATCGGGGGCGATGCCGAGCTCGAGCAACTGCAGGTAAGCGCCGAGGCTGTCCTCGTGACCGGCCGGGAACGGGTGTTCGGGTGCCAGGCGGTAGAACACGAGCCGCGCGCGCGCGTTTGCGGCCGTGCACAGGCGGGCCAGCATGGAGCGTTCCATGTTCGGCAGGCGTGCCACGTACGCCCCGCCCGGGAAGTGCAGGATGACGCGGTCGGTTTTCGACCCCTTGGCGCGCAGCCACTCCGCATCGCAGTGCGGCAGTGGCTGGCTGCGCGCGATCTCGAAGCCGGGCGGGTGCGCCGCGAACAATCGTTCGATCGCGCCAATCTGTGCGCGCAGCTTCTGGACCGGAACGTCACGCTGCAGAAGTTGCTTGACCGTCAGGCGGCTCAACAGGCTCGCAGTCGTCGTCTGCCAACTGACCATGGCGATGCGCGCTACAGCTGCCGCTCCGCGAGAGCTTTCGCGGCCTTGTAGTCGGCCTTGCCGTTCGGCAGGCGTGGAATCGCCGCGACGTCGAGGAATACACGCGGCCGCTTGTAGCCCGCCATCCTGCCTTTCACGAACTCGGCGAGTTCCGCCGCGAGCCCGTCGACACCGGTGCGCGGCACGATGAGCGCCACGACCCGCTGGCCGAAGCGCTCGTCCGGCATGCCGATCACCAGGCAGTCCGCGACTCCGGGGTGGGCGACGATCACGTGCTCCACTTCCTCGGGGTAGACCTTCTCGCCGCCCGTGTTGATGCAGGCCGAGCCACGGCCGAGCAGTTGCAGCGTGCCGTCCGCGTTCCACTGGCCCCAGTCGCCAATGAACGCGAAGCGCTTGCCCTCCACGATGCGGAAGGTCTTCGCGGTCTTCTCGGGATCCTTGTAGTAGCCCGCGGGCAGCAGCGCGCCGCCGGCGGCGATGAGGCCCGGCTCGTCGGAACCCTTCGGGATCTCGCGGCCGTCCTCGGCGAACAGGCGCGTGTCGGCCAGCGGCACGAACTTCGCCGCGGCGCCCGTTTGCCCGCGCCGGCTCAGCTGCATGGCCATCGCACCCTCGGTGGCGCCGACGCCGTCGATGAGCGTCGCGTCGATCCACTCGAGCATCGCTTCCTTGACGCCCTGCGACCAGATCACGCCTGAGGACACCACTAGCTTGAGGCAGGAGAGGTCGAGCGTCTCGCCGCGCGCCTTCGCTTCCTCGAGCGCCGCGAGCATTGGGCGCGCGAACGCGTCGCCGACGATGACCAGGCACATGACCCGCTCCCGGGCGACCGTGCGCCAGATCTCCATCGGGTCGAAGTTGCGGTTCGGCAGCGTCACGCAGCGGCCACCCAGCAACTGGAACGGCAGGCTGTTGGCGAGCCCGGCGGTGTGCATCAGCGGCGAGGCGGGCATGACGACGGGTGCGACACCCTGCGCGCGCAGTGCCTGCACGGTCGCGAGTAACTGGTCGATCTGCATGGGCGCGGCCGGCAGTCCGAGCACGTTCGTCGCATACATGGCGGTGAGGCCCGTGCTCCACGGCGTGACGTGGCAGATCACGCCCTTCGGCAGTCCCGTCGTGCCGCCGGTGTACATCAGGTGGTAGTCGTCTGGCTGGCGTGGCCGGCGCGGCGCAGGTGCGGTCGCCGCGACCAGCGTCTCGTACGCATGCGCCTTCTCCCAGCCGCCGTCGCCGTCGTCCACTTCGACAGCGAGCTTCACCTGCGGCAGGCCGGGCAACACCTCGCGCACCACGCCGGCGAGCGAGCGGTGATAGACCAGGGCCTCGCAGTCCGAGTTCTCGAGCAGGTAGGCGAGCTCGGCGCCCACGTACCGGTAGTTGATGTTGAACGGGACCATGCGCATCTTGAGCGCCGCGAGGAACGTCTCGTAGTACTCGGAACAGTTGTAGAGCAGCAGGCCGATCTTGGAGCCGGGCGCGAGGCCGGCGTCTGTGAAAGCCTGCCCGAGCCGCGCGGCGCGGTCGTCGAACTCGCGCCACGAGCGGTTCGTGCCGTCGTGGGTCAGCACGATGTCGTCGCCGAACCGGTCGGCGAGTGCTTCGATGGCGTCTGCGTAGTGATACATCCTCAATCTCCTCTTGCGGCCGCCTCGAGCGCGGCGAGGCTGGCCTCGAACTGGTCCACCAGCCGCCAGGCGTCGTCGAGCGCCTGCGGGTCGGACAGCACGGACAAATTGAACTGGTCCACGTAGCTCCACACGGTGACGTTGAGCGTCGCGCCGTGGGCGATCTGGCCGATCGAGAACCACTCGGCCAGCTTCAGCTGGCCCAGTTGCAGCGGCGATCGTGGCCCCGGTACGTTCGAGGCGACGACGTTCCAGAACGGCAGCAGCCCGCCGCTCTTCATCTCGTTGACGCGGTCCACGAGCTTCGGCACCAGCGGTGGCAGCAGGTTCAGGACCGCGGTGACGTTCGCCTCGCGCGTCGCCTCGAAATAGGCCTTCATCGTGTCCGCGGAGCGCTTGCAGGCGTCGAGCCGCTGCCGCGGATCCGCGATCTCGGTGTGCAGCAGCGTGTGGCAGGTCGTCGAGAAATTGCCGTCCCGGCTTCGCTCGGCGAGCGGCACGAGCGCGAACGGCACGGTGGCGATCATCGGCGCGTCCGGCGCGACGCCGGTCTGCTCGCGCCGCAGCTCGCGGATGGCGCCGGCCAGCGAGGCGAGGAACACGTCGTTGATCGTCACGCCGAGCGCCTTGGCGAGGGCGCGGATCCGCTCGAGCTGGAACGAGCGCGCCGCAAAGCTGCGGCGGGGCGACAGGCGCTTCGCATACGGGGCCGCGTACTGCCGGTCGCCGGGCGACGGCGGCAGTGTCCGGCCGGCGCGGCGCCACTCGGCGACGATGCGCCGGCCCGCGCGCGAGCCGCGGATCGCGCCCGGCAGGTTGGCCGCGACCACGCCCGGCAGGTCGCGCAGGCCGTCCAGCAACAGTCGCCACCTCGAGGGCAGCGGGGCCGGGCGCCACTCGGTGGGTTCCGGGTGCTCGATCTCATCGGGCCGGGTCTGCCAGAAGTTGTTCAGCATCCGCAGGATGCCGAGCCCGTCCGTCAGCGCGTGGTGGATCAGCAGCAGCACGCCGACGCGCCCGCCCTCGAGCCCATCGATGACCCAGGCCTGCCAGAGCGGCCGCGAGTG
>CAYQAF010000003.1:0-16235 GCA_964415375.1 uncultured Alcaligenaceae bacterium | reverse complement strand
CACTTCGCCGCCCGCCAGCTGCGCTGTAGCAGACTGCAGCGCCGACTCGGTCAGGTCCAGCAAGGCCAGCTTCATGCCGCGGCGCGGCAGCAACGCGGCAACCGCCAGACCGATGCCGCTGGCGCCGCCGGTGATGAAGGCCACGCGGCCCGTCGAATCGGTCGCGGTCATAGAGGGCGGTTCGGACATCGGGGCGGCCCGTGTGCCCCACCGTGCCGGCATTACCGGGGGGGCTGCTGGTAGGCCGTGCTGGGCTCGAACCAGCGACCAAAGGATTATGAGTCCTCTGCTCTAACCAACTGAGCTAACGGCCCTCCGTGCGAAGCCATTGTAGGCAGCACTACTTGGCGCTCAGCGCGTTGCCAACCAGACGCGCCGTGATGTCGACGATCGGGATCACGCGCTCGTAGGCCATGCGCGTGGGGCCGATCACGCCCAGCGTGCCGATCACCTGCCCGTCGACCGAATACGGCGCCGTGACCACGCTCATCTCGTCGAGCGGGACGATGCCCGACTCGCCGCCGATGTAGATCTGCACGCCGTGGGCCTTCTGCGAGATGTCGAGCAGGTGCACGAGCGAGGTCTTCTGCTCGAACACCTCGAACAGCCGCTTCAGCCGCTCCATGCTGGATCCGAAGTCGCCGGACAACAGGTTGCGCTCGCCGGCGAGGACCACTGCGTCCCCGTCCGCGAGCGCGCCGGCGCCGGCATCGACCGCGACGGTCATCAGCGTCGCGATGTCCTCGCGCAACTCGCGGAGCTCAGCGGCCAGCCGCGCACGGATGTCGTGGAACGGGACGCCCGCGAAGTGCTGGTTGAGGAAGTTGGTCGCCTCGGCAAGCTCCACCTGCGAGAATTTGCGCTCGGTGTGCAGCACCCGGTTCTGCACGTCGCCCTCGGGAGTCACGATGATGAGCAGCACCCGATGGTCGGACAGGCGCAGGAACTCGAGATGGCGAAACGCCGCCTCGCGCCGCTTCGGCACGGCGACCACTCCCGCGAAGTGCGTGAGCTGCGAGAGCAGGTTCGCTGCCGCCGTGGCGAGCTCCGCGGGTCGCTCGGCGACCAGCTCGCCCTCGAGGCGGCTCACCTCGATCTGCTCGAGCGGCCGCAGCACCATCAGACTGTCGACGAAGAAGCGGTAGCCCTTGGGCGTCGGCACGCGCCCGGAGGAGGTGTGCGGGCTCGCGATGTAGCCGAGCTCTTCCAGGTCGGCCATCACGTTGCGCACGGTCGCGGCCGACAGGTCGAGGCCGGAGTACTTCGACAGCGCGCGGGAGCCGACCGGCTCCCCCTCGACGATGTAACGCTCGACCAGCGTCTTCAGCAGGTGTTGGGCACGGGCATCCAGCATGGCCGGCCGATTCTAGCGGAGCCGGGGCGCGCGTGGCGGTCCATGGCACACCAGGGCCTCCGCCACCGGACCGATGGCGGCCGGCCACGGTCGGTGTGGTTTAATCCTCCCCATGTCGGCGACCTCCGTCCGGTTTCCACGCATCGCGCTGGTCGGCCGGCACGCAGGCGCCGCCGCGGAGACCCTCCTCCGCCTGGCACGCTTCCTCGCGGCCCGCGGCCACGCGGTGGTGCTCGAGGAGGAAACCGCGCGCACGACGGGCGCCGCGGGCCACCCCACCGCGGCCGCCGACGAGATCGGCGCGAACACCGATCTCGTCATCGTGCTGGGTGGCGACGGCACCATGCTGTCGATCGCACGGCGCCTCGCGCCCCACGACGTGCCCCTGATCGGCATCAACCAGGGGCGCCTCGGCTTTCTCACCGACATTTCCCTGGCCCGCATGGAGCCCACGCTCGCGGCGATGCTCGAGGGACGCTTCGTCGAGGAACGCCGCACGCTGCTCGACGCGACCGTGTGCCGCTTCGACGGCGAGAGGCAGGCCGCGCTCGCGCTGAACGACGTCGTCGTCAATCGCGGCTCGCTCGGCACGATGATCGAATGCGCGGTCGAGATCGACGATCGCTTCGCCTTCGCGATGCGGGCCGACGGCATGATCGTCGCCACGCCGACGGGCTCCACGGCCTACGCCCTGTCCGCCGGCGGTCCGATCCTCGACCCGTCAGTGTCGGCGTTCGCGCTGGTGCCGGTGGCCCCGCACGGGCTCACGCACCGGCCGATCGCCGTCGCCGACACGTCGCGGCTGCGCATCACCGTCGTGCGCGGCCGCGATGCCGCTGCGCACTGCGACGGGCAGGCGCGCTTTCCGCTGTCGGAGGGCGAGAGCGTGACCGTGCGCCGCGCCGACTACACGGCGCGCTTCCTGCACCCCGACGACCACGACCATTTCGCGATGCTGCGCAAGAAGCTCCACTGGAGCGAGACGCCGGACCGGCTGCGCGGCGAGGACCCGGCCGGCGCCTAGCGCCGGAAGGCACGCCGGCGCCCGCCACCCGACGCCCGATGCTCCGCCACCTGTCGATCCGCAACTTCGTGCTCGTCGACGCGCTCGACCTCGAGCTCGACCCCGGGTTTGCCGCGCTCACCGGCGAGACCGGCGCGGGCAAGTCGATCCTCCTCGACGCGCTCGGGCTCCTGCTCGGCGACCGCTTCGAAGTGCGGCAGATCCGGCCCGGCGCCGAGCGGGCGGAGCTCGCGGCCGCGTTCGACGTCGCCGATGCGCCGCACGCGCGCGCGTGGCTCGCCGAGAACGCGCTCGCCGACGAGAACGGCGAAGTGCTCGTGCGCCGCGTGCTCGACGCGCAGGGCCGCTCGCGGGCCTTCGTCAACGGCCACCCGGTGACGCTCGCGCAGCTCGGGGCGCTGGGCGAGCTGCTGGTCGACCTGCACGGCCAGCACGCGCACCAGTCGCTCGAGCACGCCGAGGAACAGCGCTCGCTCCTCGACGCGTTCGGCGGCTTCGTCACGCTCGCCCGGGAAGTCGCCGCGGAGTGGCGCACGTGGCGCGTCGCGGTCGAGCATCGCGACGCGGCGGCGAACGCCGCCGAAGCCTCGGCGGCAGAGCGCGAATACCTCGCCGCACGGCAACGCGAACTCACCGCGCTTGCGATGGGCGCTGGCGAGTGGGCCGAACTCTCCACCGCGCAGTCGCGCCTCGGCAACGCGAGCGCGCTGCTCGAGGCCGCGACCGCCGGCGAGAGCCTGCTGGCCGACGGCGACGATGCGCTGACGGTGCGGCTCGCGCAGTTCGCCCAGCGGCTGTCGGCGCTCGCCCGCCACGACCCTGCGCTCGCGGAGATCGTCGCGCTGCTGGAGCCGGCCGGCATCGAGCTCGCCGAGGCCGCGCGCGCGCTGCGCGACTACCGGCGACGACTCGACCTCGATCCCGCCGAGCTCGCGCGCGTCGAGGCCCGTCTGGCGACGCTGCACGATGTCGCGCGCAAGCACCGTGTGCGTCCCGAGGCCCTGCCCGCGCTCTGTGCCGAGACCGAAGCCCGCCTCGCGGCGCTCGCCGAGTCGGCGGACGCCGAGGCGCTCGCGCGCGCCGCCGCCCAGGCCGAGGCGAGCTACCGGGCGCTCGCGGGCGAGCTGTCGAAGAAGCGCCGCTTCGCCGCGAACGAGCTCTCGCATCGCGTGACCGCGGCGATGCAGGAGCTCGCGATGGCCGGCGGCCGCTTCGAGATCGGCCTCGTGCCCGTCAAGGAACCGGCATCGTACGGTCTCGAGCAGGTCGAGTTCCGCGTGGCGAGCCATCCCGGCCAGCAGCCCGGTCCGCTCGCGCGTGTCGCGTCCGGCGGCGAACTGTCGCGCATCGCGCTCGCGATCCAGGTGGTGACGAGCGAGGTCGGCCACGTCCCGACGCTGGTCTTCGACGAGGTCGACGCCGGCATCGGCGGCGCCGTGGCGGTCACGGTCGGCCGTCTGCTGCAGGCGCTCGGCACGCGCAGGCAGGTGCTCTGCGTCACTCACCTGCCCCAGGTGGCTACCTGTGCCGACGCGCACTACCGTGTGAGCAAGGACGGCCACGGCGAGCGCGCGACGAGCGTCGTCGCCGAGCTCGACCGCGCCCGGCGGCAGGAGGAGATCGCGCGCATGCTGGGTGGCGCCGAGGTCACGGCGAAGACGCGCGCGCACGCGAGGGAACTGCTCGAGCAGAATCGCCGCAAGACGGCATGAAGCACGGAGCCCAACGATGGTGATCGCACTCTTCGGCGCAACCGGCCGCGCCGGACGCCTCGTACTGGAGCGGCTGCTCGCGCGCGGCGACCACGTGCGCGCGCTGGCCCGCGATCCGGGCAAGCTCGTGCCGCACCCCGGCCTCGCGGTAGTCGAAGGCGACGCACGCGATGTCCCAGCCGTGCGGCGTGCCGTCGACGGTGCCGACGCGATCGTCTGCTGCCTCGGCATGCAGGACATCGCCGTTCCCGCCACCGACTTCTCCGAATCGGTGCGCGGAATCGTCGAGGCGGCGCGCGCCGCGGGCATCCGCCGGGTGGTCGCGATCGCTTCTGCGGGCGTGCTCGCCGACGCCCGTGGCGGCCTGCGCAACCAGCACGGCCTGCCGGCGGCATTCGCGAACATTGCCGCAGAGCACACGCGCAACCTGCGCACGTTCGAGGCATCGGGGCTCGACTGGACGCTGATGTGCCCCATCGACCTGGTCGACGCGCCCGCCGGCACCACGCGCTGGGCGTTCGAGGACCTGCCCGCGGGCTCGCACACGGGGTACGTCGACCTCGCCGACACGATCGTCGAGATGCTGGGACGGCGCGACGCCCACGGCAAGCGCGTCGGCGTCGTCAGCGCGGGGTAACGGGACGGCGATCCGGGCGTCGCCCGGTCGCGCCGCTATCGGCGCGGCGCCTTCGCCTTGGGCTTGGCGACCGTCGGCGACTTGACCAGCTTCATCGTGCCGCGCACGGGACCCTTGGCCTTGGCGACCTTGGCGCGCGTGTACGTCGGCAGCGGCAGCGCGTCGCCGGTCTCGATCCAGTGCCTGACGCGTTCGGCGTCGCCGAGCCGCGTGTGCTTGCCGATCGAGTCGAGCAGCACGATCACGACCGGGCGGCTCGCGATGTTGGCGAGCATGACCAGGCAGCGGCCGGCCTCGCGGATGTAGCCGGTCTTCTGCAGCTGGATTTCCCAGTCGGACGAGGCGACCAGCCGGTTCGAGTTGTTGAAGCCCAGTATCCGCCCGGCCGGATCGACCTCGACGTAGGCGGAAGGCGTCGTCGAGTACTCGCGGATCAGCGGGTACTGCGCGGCGGCTCGAACCATTGCGGCAAGGTCGGTCGCCGTGGAGACATTCCTCGGCGACAAACCGGTCGGGTCTTCGAAGCGCGTACGCGCGAGGCCGAGCGCGCGCGCCTTGGCGTTCATCGCCGTGACGAAGGCATCGGTGCCGCCGGGGTGGTGCCGCGCCAGCGCCGACGCCGCCCGGTTCTCCGACGACATCAGCGCGAGCCGCAGCATCTCGCGGCGCGGCAGCTGGGTACCGAGGTGGAGGCGCGAGCGGCTGCCCTTGAGGAAGTCGAAGTCCTCGAGGTCGACCTCGAGGAGCGCGTCCAGGGACTGGCCCGAGTCCAGCGTCACCATCGCGGTCATCAGCTTGGTGAGCGAGGCGATCGGCGACACCTCGTTCGCCGCCTTCGCATAGATGGGCACTCCGGCCTGCGCGTCGAGGATCAGCGCGTTGGCGGAGGCGAGCTTCAGCTTGTCGGGGTCGCGAGCGTCCGCCTGCGCCAGAACCGCGCCCGAAAACCCGAGAAATACAAGGATTAGCAGCTTTTTGATCATGTGCAACCTGAACAACGAAGCGTTTTATAGCACGCCCGTGGCCATGCCGCCAATACCGTTGTTCGCGCTGGGGCTTGCGCCCGTCGAGCCACGCCGGTTGTCGACTACATGAGCCTGCCCGTCCGGGCGGCGGCGGCGACCTCCGCCGCGCCGTCGGCCGACGCCCGGTCCGGCGCCCGCCGTGCCTCGTCCTGCTGCAGTCGCCACATCCGGGCGTAGATGCCGTCCGCGGCGAGCAGTGCGGCGTGCGTGCCGCGCTCGACGATCTGGCCGTGCTCGAGGACCAGGATCGGATCGGCGTCGACGATCGTCGACAACCGGTGGGCGATCGTGAGCGTCGTGCGATTCCTCGCGATCAGCTTGAGCTCGGCCTGGATCGCCTTCTCCGAGCGCGAGTCGAGTGCCGAGGTCGCCTCGTCGAAGATCAGGATGCGCGGATCCTTGAGGATCGCCCGCGCGATCGCGACGCGCTGCTTCTCCCCGCCGGAGAGCTTGAGGCCGCGCTCGCCGACCGGCGTCGCGTAGCCCTGCGGCAGCCCGCTCACGAAGTCGTGGATCTGCGCGAGCTTCGCCGCCGCGACGATCTCGTCCCGCGTCGCGCCCGGCCGGCCGTAGGCGATGTTGTACTCGATCGAGTCGTTGAAGAGCACGGTGTCCTGCGGCACGATGCCGATCGCCGCCCGCAGGCTCTGCTGCGTCACGCCGCGCAGGTCCTGTCCGTCGATCGCGATGCGCCCGCCGGTAACGTCGTAGAAGCGGTAGAGCAGGCGTGCGAGCGTCGACTTGCCCGAGCCCGACGGGCCGACGACCGCGACGCTGCCGCCGGCCGGAATCACGAAGCTCACGCCGCGCAGGATCTGCCGGTCGGGCTCGTACCCGAAGTCGACGTCCTCGAAGCGCACCTCGGCATCCGCGATCGCGAGCGGCGGCGCGCCCGGCGCGTCCTGCACCTCGCGGTGCTCGTCGATCAGGCCGAACAGACGCTCCATGTCGGCGAGCGCCTGCTTGATCTCGCGGTAGATCACGCCGAGGAAGTTGAGCGGGATGTAGAGCTGGATCATGAACGCGTTGACGAGCACGAGGTCGCCGATGGTCATCCGGCTCTCGGCCACGCCGACCGTGGCCCGCCACATGATCAGCGTCACCGCGACGGCGATGATCGCGCTCTGCCCGACGTTGAGCGCCGACAGCGACGTCTGGCTCTTCACCGCGGCCCGCTCCCAGCGCTGCAGGCTGTCGTCGTAGCGCCGCGCCTCCCAGCCCTCGTTGCCGAAGTACTTGACGGTCTCGTAGTTGAGCAGGCTGTCGATCGCCCGCGTGTTGGCGCGGCTGTCGAGCTCGTTCATCTCGCGCCGGAAGTGCGTGCGCCACTCCGTGACCGCGACCGTGAACGCGATGTAGAGCGAGAGCGCGCCGACCGTGATCGCGATGAACGTCCAGTCGTACTTCGCGATCAGGATCGCGCACACCAGCGTGATCTCGACCAGCGTGGGCAGGATCGAGAACAGCGCGAACTGAATCAGCGTCGAGATGCCGCGCTGGCCTCGCTCGACGTCGCGCGTGAGGCCGCCGGTCTGGCGGGCGAGGTGGAAGCGCAGGCTGAGCGAGTGCAGGTGCCGGAACACCTCGAGCGCGATCTTGCGCACCGCACGCTGCGTGACCTTGGCGAACAGGTACTCGCGCAGCTCCGTGAAGACCGTGGTCGCGACGCGCAGCAGCCCGTAGGCGGCGAGCAGCGCGAGCGGCACGGCGAGGAGCGCGACCTCGCGGTCGAGCGCATCGACGATGCCCTTCATTACCAGGGGTACGCCGACGTTGGCGAGCTTCGCCGCGACCAGGCAGGCGAGCGCGGCGACGACCCGCCCCTTGTACTCCCACAGGTAGGGCAACAGCTCGCGGATCGTCGCCCAGTCGCCGCGCCGCGTGCGCGACACGCCGCGGTCTCCAGACAGGGGCAGCGAGGACGAGCTGTGGCCGCGCATGTTCTTCGTCGGGGTCAGTGTGGTCGGGGTCCGGGTCGGCGCCGGCGTCCGCGCCACCACTCGTCGCCGCCGTAGCCCAGGAAGCCCATCGCCACGCGCACGATGCCGTACGCGGCCCACGACAGCGCCTTGGCGAACGGCGAGCGCGCCGCCCAGTGCTGCGGCCCGACGCGCCGGGCGCCCGTCTGGACCATCTGCAGCAGCTCGACGCGCAGGTCCTGGGCGAACGCCGGGTCACGCACGAACAGGTTGGCCTCGCGCGACATGAGCAGCGAGTACGGGTCGATGTTCGACGAGCCGACCGTCGCCCAGCGCTCGTCGACCACCGCAACCTTCGCGTGCAGGAACGAGCGATGGTATTCCTCGATCGCGATACCGCTCGCCAGCAACTGGCCGTACAGCGCCCGCGAGGCATAGTGCAGCAGGCGGTACTCGACGCGTGCCTGCAGGAGCAGCGTCACCTGCACGCCGCGTGCCGCGGCGCCGATCAGCGCGCGCCGGAAGCGGATGCCGGGGAAGAAGTACGCGCTGGCGATGACGATCTCGCGTCGCGCGGTGCGGATGCCCGCCAGGTAGGCGCGCTCGATGTCGCGCCGATGCCGCAGGTTGTCGCGGATCGCGAGCTTGGCGGTCTGCGTGCCGACGCGCTGGACCTGGCGGGTGTCGGGAAACAGCGGCACGTCGCTGCGCGAGAACTGCACGAGCTCGCACAGCGCCCACACGCGGGCCATCGTCTGCACGATCGACGAGACCACCGGGCCGCGCACGCGCACCGCGAAGTCGACGCGTGGCGGCTTGTGCCCGGGCGTGTGCATGTCGTCGATCACGTTGACGCCGCCGACGAACGCGACGGTCCCGTCGACGTGCGCGATCTTGCGGTGCAGCCGGCGCAGTCGGTGAGAGCGAAAGTGCCAGGGCGCGACCTCCGGCCGGTAGATGAGCAGGTGCACGCCGCCCTGTTCGAGCCGGCGACGCAGGGGCGCGGTGAGATAGTGCCGGGCGCCCCAGCCGTCGACCAGCACGCGCACCGTCACGCCGCGCGCGACCGCGGCGGTCAGCGCCGCCGTCACCGCATCGCCGGCACGATCGTCGGCGAAGATGTAGGTCTCGAGCCAGACTTCGCGCGTCGCCGCCGCGATCGCGCCGATCAGCGCGGGGAAGTACTCGGCACCGCTGCGCAGCAGCTCGACCGCATTGCCCGGCGTGAACCGGTTCATCGCCTGCCGCGCGTCGCGATGCGCCGCGGTCAGCGACGCCGCGGTGCCGCCTCGAAAGTGGCGGCCAGCGCCGCGTGGTCGGAGATGCGGGCCCCCGGAAAGGCCAGGTGCACGTGCGCATCGGCCACCGCGAGGCCGCGGGCGTAGATACGATCGAGGTGGAACACCGGCAGCACCGACGGGTAGGTGCGGGCGAGGCGCCCGGTGAACGCCTTGAACACGTCGACGACGCCGAGCTCCCCGACGAGCATCCGGTCGGCCTTGCGTCGCCAGTCGTTGAAGTCGCCCGCGATGATCAGCGGGGCGTCCTTCGGGACGGTCTCGCGGATCCGCTCGCACAGCGCCCGCACCTGCCACTGCCGGCCGCGCTCGAACAGGCCGAGGTGGACGTTGATGCAGTGCAGCTCCGGCAGCTTCTTGCCGAGCTCGACGATGCAGTGCAGCATGCCCCGCGACTCGAACGGATGCGCCGAGATGTCCTCGTTCTCCTGCACGAGGATCGGGAAGCGCGACAAGAGCGCGTTGCCGTGGTGGCCGTGCCGGTACACGGCGTTCTTGCCATAGGCGAGCTCGCGCCAGTTCTCGCCGGCGATGAACTCGTGCTGCGGATGCACCGGCCAGTCGTGGTGCCGCCCGGCGTGGCGCTCGTGCACGCCCTGCACCTCCTGCAGGAACACGACGTCGGGGTCGAGACCCTGCAGGCGGTCGCGCACCTCGTGGACGACGACACGACGGTTGAAGCCGGACAGTCCCTTGTGGATGTTGTACGTCGCTACGGTGAAGCGCACGGATGGGTTCGAGGGCACGCGGATGCGTCGCCTATGTTAGTGAGTCGGCGCGCTGCGCGCCGGGCTCTCCGGACGCGACGAGGTTGCGCAGTTCCCGCAGCACCACCGAGACCATCGCGAGGTCCGCCGACGGCGCGCTCCGCACCTCCTCGACCACCTTGAGCGCCCGGTCGCGCGCCGCACGATGCGCGGACTCCCAGGCCGCGAGCCGCGCCTCGGCGGCAACCTCGCCGGGAGCCTCGTGCAGCACGTCGATCGTCAGCGCCCGCTGCAACCCGGCGACGTCGTCGCGCAGCGCTCCCCGCGCAAGTCCCTGCCAATGACCTTCGGCAGGCAGCGCCGCGATCCGCCGCGACAGCCAGTCGAGCGCGAGCCGGTCGCCGAGTGCGAAGTGCACCCCGGCGACGCCGGCGACGTCCTGGCCCGTCGCCGCCGCGGTCTCGACGATGTCGGGCGCGCCGGAAAGGGGTTCGAGCGTGGCGACGCGGCGCGCGAGCGGCTTCGGCACGCGCGCCGACTCGAGCTCGGTGGCTCGTCGCAGCGCCTCCTCGCGCGAGGCCCCGGGCAGCAAGTCGAAGACCCGCTCTGCGATCGAGGCCACGCCCGGGCCGAAGCGCGCAATCGTCGACGCCAGGTCCTCGGCCAGCCGGGGGCTGCGCAGGAACCAGAGCGTGCCGCGGGTCGCGAGGCGGCCGGTGTCGATCAGCATCGCGGCCTGCACGTCGTCCGCTACCTTCATGTCCAGCGACTCGATGTCGCGCCACACCGTGGGCAGCGCGAACACCTCGCGCGCGAGCATGTGCGCACGCACGACCTCTGCCGAGCTGGCGCCCGTGGCTTCGCGCATCCGGTGCACGAACGTGGCGCCGGCACGGTTGATGGTGCGGTTCACCACCACGTTGGCGATGATCTCGCGGCGCAGCGGATGGCGCGGCAGGTACGCGCCGTAGCGCTCCACCAGCGCCGGCGGGAAGTAGTCGACGAGCGCCTTCGCGACCCAGGGTTCGTCGGGAAGCTTCGATGCCAGGATCTCGTCGTAGAGCCACAGCTTCGCGTAGGCGAGGAGCACCGCGCGCTCCGGTGTGGTGAGGCCCTCCCCGCTCGCCGCGCGCTCGGCAAGCACGTCGTCGGCCGGCAGGAACTCGATCGCGCGGTGCAGGCGTCCCTCGCGCTCGAGGAAGCGCATGAACCGCGCCTCGTCGTCGAGGAGCCGCGGCGCGAGCCGTCGCCCGACCGAGAGGATCTCGGTCTGCTCGTAGTTGTCGGCGAGCACCAGCGCCGCGACGTCGTCGGTCATGGTCGCGAGGAACTCGTTTCTCTGCTTGGTGGTGAGCGCCCCCTCGGCGACCGGCAAGTCGAGCAGGACCTTGATGTTCACCTCGTGGTCGGAGGTGTCGACGCCGCCCGAGTTGTCGATCGCGTCGGTATTGATGCGCCCGCCGGCGCGCGCGAACTCGATGCGGCCGCGCTGCGTCAGGCCGAGGTTGCCGCCCTCGGCGACGACCTTGCAGCGCAGCTCCGTCGCGCCGATGCGCAGGGCGTCGTTGGCGCGGTCGCCCACCTCCGCGTGCGTCTCGTCGGAGGCCTTGACGTAGGTGCCGATGCCGCCGTTGTAGAGCAGGTCCACGGGCGCGCGCAGGATGGCGCTCAACAGTTCGCTGGGAGGGAGCGCCGTCACTTCGCCGGAGAGACCGAGCGCCGCGCGCGCCTCGGGCGAGACGGGAATCGACTTCGCCGCGCGCGGCCACACGCCGCCACCGCGGCTGATGAGCTTCTCGTCGTAGTCCGCCCAGCTGCTGCGCGCCAGGTCGAACAGGCGCCGGCGCTCGGCGAGCGATGCCGCGGTGTCCGGCGACGGGTCGATGAAGACGTGGCGGTGATCGAACGCCGCGACGAGCCGGATGTGCGGGGACAGCAGCATGCCGTTGCCGAACACGTCGCCCGACATGTCGCCGATGCCGACCACGGTGAAGTCCTGCGCCTGCGTGTCGACGCCCGCTTCGCGGAAGTGGCGCTTCACCGCCTCCCAGGCGCCGCGCGCGGTGATGCCCATGCCCTTGTGGTCGTAGCCCGCCGAGCCGCCGGAGGCGAAGGCGTCGCCGAGCCAGAAGCCGTACTCCGCGGAAACCGCGTTCGCGTAGTCCGAGAACGCCGCGGTGCCCTTGTCCGCGGCGACGACGAGGTACGGGTCGTCGGGGTCGTGGCGCTTGACGTCCGGCGGCGGCACGATCGCTTCGCCCTGGCGGTTGTCGGTGAGGTCGAGCAGCGCCCGCAGGTAGTCCTGGTAGCAGGCGATGCCCTCCTTCAGGTACGCGTCGCGGTCGGCGGGCGACGGCGCGCGCTTCAGCACGAAACCGCCCTTCGAGCCCACCGGCACGATCACCGTGTTCTTGACCATCTGCGCCTTGACGAGGCCCAGCACCTCGGTGCGGAAGTCCTCGGGACGGTCCGACCAGCGCAGGCCGCCGCGCGACACCTTGCCGCCGCGCAGGTGCACGCCCTCGAAGCGCGGTGCGTAGACCCAGATCTCGAACAGCGGCGCCGGCGCCGGCATCCCCGGCACCTTCGCGGGGTCGAGCTTGAACGACAGGTAGGGTCGGCGGCGCCCCTCGCCGTCGACACGCCAGAAGCTGGTGCGCAGCGTCGCCTCGATGACCGCGACGTACTGTCGCAGCACGCGGTCCTCGGAGAGGTTCGTGACCTTCTCCAGGGCGGTGCGGACTGCGCCTGCCTGCCGCCTGGCGAGGTCGTCGTCGGCGGCCGCGGGATCGAAGCGCGCGCGAAACAGCGCGACCAGCATGCGCGCGATGCCGGGATGCGCGGCGAGCGTCTGCTCGATGAACGCCTGCGACAGCGGAAAGCCGAGCTGCCGCAGGTAGCGACCGTAGGCGCGCAGCACCACCACCTCGTCGGCGGAGAGCCGCGCCGCGAGCACAAGGCGGTTGAAGCCGTCGTTCTCGACCGTGCCCTCGAACACGCGCAGGAATGCGTCCTCGAAGAGGTCGCGCACCTCCTCGTGGTCGACCTCGGCGTCGGACAGGACGAGCCCGTAGTCGTGCACCCACACCCGCTCCGCACCGTCGGGCGACACCCGATAGGGCCGCTCTTCGATCACCGTCAGGCCCATGCGCTCCAGCATGGGCAGTGCATTCGACAGCGACACCGGGCCGCCGCGTTGCACGAGCTTGAAGCGCAGCGCCGATGGCGCGGCATCCACCGGACGGTACAGGTTGATCGCGACGCGACCCGTGGCGAGTGCCGACTCGACGAGCGCAATGTCCGGCACGGCGCTGCGCGCCGGGAAGTCCTCGCGATACGCGGCCGGGAACGCGGCCGCATAGCGATGGTAGAGCGGGCCGCCCTGCCCTTCGCCGAGCGAGCGCGTCAGCGTCTCGGCCAGGTCGTCCTCCCAGCGCCGCGACGCGGCGGCGAGGCGCCGCTCGAGCTCCTCGGCTTCGTAGGCGGGAATGCGGCCGGGCTGCGTACGCACGGTGACGAGCACGCGCACCAGCGACGACTCCGACAGCAGCACCGCGAACTCCGACCCGGTGCCGCGGAAGGCATCGACGAGGATCGCCTGCCACTTCCGGCGCAGTTCCGTCGTGTAGCGCTCGCGCGGCGCGTAGATCAGGCACGACACGAAGCGCTCGTACAGGTCGTGGCGCAGGAACACACGGAAGCGCTGGCGACCCTCGAGCTTGAGGATGCCGAGCACGGTGCGCGCGAGGTCGGCCTCGCTCACCTGGAAGAGTTCGTCGCGCGGGTAGGTGGCGAGGATGTTGGTGAGCGACTTCGCCGAGTGGCTCTGCGGCGGGAAGCCCGCCTGCTCCAGCACGCGCCCCACCTTGCGGCGCAAGAGCGGGATGTCGGTCGGCTTCGCGCTGTACGCCATCGACGTGTACAGGCCGAGAAAGCGGTGTTCGCCGCAGACGTTGCCGGCAGCGTCGTAGCGCTTGATGCCGATGTAGTCGAGGTAACCCGGCCGGTGCACGGTGGAGCGCGAGTTCGACTTGGTGATGATGACGAGGTCCCGCGCCTTGGCCTGCTCGCGCAATGCCGGGGGAAGCTGCGCGAAGCTTGCCGAGTGCGTCTCGCCGGCACGATCGCGCAGGATGCCCAGCCCCGAGCCGGGAACGATCGCGAGCCCGACGCCCGCTTCGCGCTCGACAAGGTCGTGGCAGCGGTAGCCGACGTAGGTGAAGTGGGCGTCCGCGAGCCACGCCAGGAATTCGCGCGTCTCGGCAATATCGTCGGGGGACAACGGCGGCGCGCTGCGCTCGAGGTCTGACATCACCTCGAGCATCTTCGCGCGCATCGGCGTCCAGTCGCCCACGACAGTGCGGACGTCGGCGAGCACGCGCGCGACGTCGGCCGCCAGCGCGCTGCGACGCGCGGCGTCGGCGACCCGCTCGACCTCGACGTGCATCAGGGATTCGCGCACGCCGCCGGGCTCGCCTTCCCGCGCGAGCCCGGCGAGCCGGCCGCCTGCGTCCCGCTGCGCCGTCACGATCGGGTGGGCAATCAGGTTGACGGCAAGCCCCTGGCGCAGCACCTCCATCTGCACGGAGTCGACCAGGAACGGCATGTCGTCGTTGACGATCTCGACCACCGTGTGCGGCGACTGCCAGCCCTGCTCCGCGACCGACGGGTTGAAGACGCGTACCTTCGCCTCGCCGGGCGTCCTCGTCGCCGCGACCTGCCCCAGCGACCGGATCGCGCCGTAGAGGTCGAGCGCGTCGCGCTCGATCACGTCCTCGGCGTCGAGTCCAGCGAGGTAGGCCCGGCTGAATTCCTCGAGGTGCGCGCGTTCGCGCGGATCGGCGCGCGCGGCGACCTGCGCAAGGACGGCCTCGACGCGTTCAGCGGCGGCGGCATCATGATTGGCAGCCATCGTGACTCCCAGATGGGCCGCGCGGCGCGGCCCCTGCACTCGGCCTCGCAACAGGCCTATGGCGGGCGAATCGGTGCAGTCACCGTCGCCCGTTCCTGCACCAATGGTAGCGCGGATCCGCGGCGCCGATCCGGCGCCAGGATACGTGGCGGTCCCTGTGCCGTCCGGCACTTCGGCTCGCGACGCGGCCGCGTTCCAGCTTGCATCGGCGGGATACGGGAAAAAGCATTGCTTCTGCCACCCATGCGGACAGCGAAACTCAGCGGCCGGTCCTTGAGGTGCGGCAGCAGCCATGGCGTCACGTGCTCGTCGAATGCCGCGATTGCCCGGGCCTCGCCCACATGTTGGTGTGCCAGCGCACAGACGGTCATGCGCCGACGAAATATCCTTCGCCGATGCTCGCAAGGGGTAGCTCTTGCGAGCCTCCTACGGCGTCTATCTCGGACACTCGTATCAACACCGTCGAGAGTCTGTCGCAACAGGGCCAGAACGGCACCGTTGTCGTTCCCGGTGTCGGCATGCGCAGGCATGCAATCGGGATGTCCTACACGCAGGTGCGTGCAGTTCCTACGCCATATCAAGACCGGCACGGGCAGTTCCAGCCGTCGGTCGATGCGAGCCTGTGCCTGCACTTTGTTCGAAGCCACATGGAGAGCGCGATGGGTACCAAATTCAGACTGGCAGTGGGTGCTGCGGCGATCGCCGTGGCCATGCAAGCGTCGGCGCAGGTGACCTTCTTCGAGCGGCCCGGTTTTGAAGGCCGCTCGTTCACCGCCGACAGGCAGATCGGCAATTTCGAGCGCTTCGGCTTCAATGATCGTGCTTCGTCCGTCGTGGTGAAGCGCGGCGTCTGGGAAGCCTGCGACACCGCGCGGTTCGAGGGTCAATGTGTCGTCCTGCGTCCGGGCAGTTATGGCTCGTTGAGGGCCATCGGCCTCAACAACAGCGTTTCATCCGTGCGTCCGGTCAATCGCCCCGAGTACGGCGACGGCCGCGAGTTCTACTCGCCTTCGGGCTACGATTACCGCAGGCGGAAGAACGAGCGCACGTTCGAGGTGCCCGTGACGTCGGTGCGCGCGGTCGTGGGACCGCCGCAACAACGCTGCTGGGTCGAGCAACAGCAGGTTGTGACGAATTCGCCTGACGTCAACATCCCGGGCGCGATCATCGGCGGCGTGCTGGGCGGCGTTCTCGGGCACCAGATCGGCGGCGGTCGCGGACAGGACATCGCAACCGGCGTCGGCGCGGTGGGCGGTGCCGTCGTAGGTTCGAACGTCGGTCGCCGTTCGGGCGGACAGCAGGTGACGACGCAGGACGTCGAGCGCTGCGCGTCAGAACCCGTTTCGTCGCGCCCCGATTACTGGGATGTGACGTACGACTTCCGCGGCATTCAGCATCGCGTGCAGATGACGGCCCCGCCGGGACCGACGATCCTCGTCAACGGCAAGGGTGAGCCGCGCGTCTGACCGGCGCCACGCCGGCTCGCTTCGGCAGCTCAGGGACGGGGCGCTGTTCTATCCAGCAGCGCAGGGAAACCGCCGCGATTCCGCATGCAGGTGAACGCCACGCGGGCGCCGCCGGCGCTCGGGGTGCATTGCGTGCCCCGAAAGGCCGACGCGGACGATGGGGTGGCTGATGGGATTCGAA
>CAYQAF010000002.1:16446-18868 GCA_964415375.1 uncultured Alcaligenaceae bacterium | reverse complement strand
ACGATCTCGTCGAAGATCAGCACGATGCCGTGGCGCCGCGTCGCCTCGCGCAATGCCTCGAGGAAGCCGCGCTCGGGCCGCAGCACGCGTTGCAGCGGCTCGACGATCACGGCGGCGAGGTCGCCGGCGTGCCGCTCGATCATCGCGACGGCCGCGTCCGTTTCGTTGAACGGCGACACCAGCACCGTCGTACCGGTCTCGTCGGGCACGCCCACGGAGTCGGGGAGGGCTCGCGGGTAGTCCGACGCGCGGGTGGGCACGGTGCCCCAGAGTCCGTAGTCGTGCATCCCGTGCCACGCGCCTTCGAACTTCAGCACCTTGTTGCGCCGCGTGTAGGCGCGCGCGATGCGGAGCGCGTAGTACGTGGCCTCGGTGCCCGATCCCGTGTAATGCACGACCTCGGCACACGGGATTGCCGCCACCAGCCGCTTCGCGAGCTCGATCTCGGGCTCGTTCAGGAAGTAGTAGGTCGTGCCGCGGGGCAGCTGCGCGGACACGGCGGCCGTCACCGCCGGGTGGGCATGACCGAGGAGCGCCGGACCGGAGCCCAGATGGTAGTCGAGGTACTCGCGTCCGGCGACGTCCCAGACGCGGGGGCCTTCGCCCCGTGCGATCACCAGGTTGTGCTCGGGAGGCATGACGAACAGACCCAGCCCGCCACCGGCGAGGTAGCGCCCGGCGTCGTCGAGGAGGGCTTGCTGGCGGTCCGGAGGCATCGCGATCCTTTCGTACTCAAGCAGAGGGCCGCACGGCACGCCAACGGCCGCCGTCCATCGTGCCTTCGATCGCGCCGTCCACGGCGCGACCCTGCAGCGTGACCGGCCGCGGGCCGGCGACGCCCGCGGGGAGCGTCAAGCGGACGTCGGCACCGTGCACGGAGAGATCTGTCACGTCGACCATGCGCTCGCGCGTGCCGATGCGGCCGGTCGCGCCAGCGGCCCGCTGCTGCACCGCGAGGCGCAGCGGCGGCGATTTCGCCGGCGCTCCGGCAAGCCGCACCTCCCAGTCGCCCGCGATGCGTGCCGGCACCGTGTAGAGGTAGAGCGTGGTGCGCGGCGTGCCGGTGATCGCGACCTTCTCGGGCACGTCCATCTTCACGAAGCGGTCGTGCGGCCAGTCGGGAAACGGATAGTCGTGCGACACGACGCGCGAGCCGGGCGCAAGTTCGGCGAGGAGCTTGCCCTCGAGCTTGGGGATGGACGTCGGCAGCAGGTACAGCGTCACCACGGTGGCGTCCCCGACCGGCGTGTCGAACAGGTCGCGGACGTGGAACTTGACGCGCTCGGCCACGCCTTGCCGTGCTGCCGTGGCGTTCGCCTCGGCGACGAGGTCCGCGAGGATGTCCACACCGAAGCCGCCGCGCGCGCCGTAGCGCGCGACGGCGGTGAGCACGAGGCGCCCATCGCCAGATCCGAGGTCGACGACGTAGTCGGCGGGACCCACGCCACCCAGCTTCAGCACCTCGTCGACGATGATCCATGGCGTCGGCACGTAGGGCCCGGCGCTCTCGGGCTTGCGCTCCTGCGCCGCGGACGCGGTGGCCGCGAGGAAGAGCACGAAGGCGAGACGACCGAGACGGGGAGGAGCGGGCATGGGCAATCGCATGGGCAATCCTGTGGCGGTGGGAGACGGGGGGGACGCGGCGGGCGTGTGCCGTCGCTCAGTGCAACAGGCTGCCGATCGAGGCCTTCCACCCGGCCAGTGCCGATGGCGCCGCGTCGGCTACCGCACTCACGAAGCCGACGGCAATTTCGCGGATGCGGGACTGCGCCCGGGCCTGCTCGTCATCACTCGTGGTCGCAAGACACGCGACGCGGCAGAACTGGTCCGATGGCCACTCGAAGTCGCAGTGCGACGCGCGGTCGATGGCGACGATCGTCACCTCGCGCAGTGTCTGCAGCGCCGGGTCGATGTTCCGCCACGCGTTGCACACCTGCGACTTCGCGACCAGTGCGGCGACCGGGGCGTGGACGCGCCCGGCGGCACGACGTGCCTGCCCGCCGGCGTTGGTCGGGTCGAGCAGCAGCAGGCCGCGCGTGCCGGCAGGATCGTTCGACGCGGCGATCAGCGCCGCCAGTCCGCCCGCGGAAACGCCAACGTAGATCGCTTCGTCCTGCAGCAGGGCACGCCGGACGGCGACCAGGTCCGCGCCGTTGTCCGCGTGCTTCCCGTCGCCCACGGACGACGCGCAGAAATCGAGTGTCACGGCCGTCAGGCCGGCGTCGGTGAAGGCTTCGGCCCAGCCTTGCATGTACGCGCCGTCGCGCATGAAGCCGTGGCCGATCAGCACGACCGGCGCCGCCTTCGGCGCCGCTGGGCGATGGACGCGGTAGCGGAGCTCGCAGCCGCGCACCGACTCGATCGTGCGCGCTTCGACCGCCGGCGGCTGCGCGAGGACGCCTTGCGCGGCGCAGACGAGCGC
>CAYQAF010000002.1:0-16346 GCA_964415375.1 uncultured Alcaligenaceae bacterium | reverse complement strand
GCATGATAGCGCCCGGCCACGATCCGCCGCGTCTCGTGCGCTACAGGTTGTAAGCCCGGTATTCGGGGTAAAATGGCAACTCGCAACGGTCGAAAGCAAAGTCGAAGGTGCCAGGGACGTACAGCAGGCCTCCTGTCTCGAGCGCGTCGGATGGATTGCGCGTCACGAATCGGGAGGCGACTTCCGCAGGCGACACGGGTCCCGTCACGATGTCGGGGGTGAGCGTGCGCATTCCGGGTCCGCCGGAGCTCGCCGAGGAACGCGTGATCCGCCCCGCGCTGTTCGTGCTGTTCCGCATCGCGCTCGGACCGTCGGCCGACTATTACGGTCCGCGCTTCCTCGCGTTCGAGCGCGCGGGCCGGGCGATGGCGGGCTGGCACTGGCCCGCGCTGTTCGCGCCTCCGGTGTGGGCGTTCTATCGTCGGCTGTGGGGCGCGGGCGTCTTCTTCACGGTGCTGCCCCTGGCCGGCGCGGCGACGATGGCGATGGTCGCGCCATGGCTCGGCGACCACACCTGGGTGTGGGTCGCGTGCGCCATCCTCCTGACGGTGCTGCTGCCGGGCATCGCCGGCGCGACGCTCGCCAGCGGGCTCCTCTACCGGCGCATCCGCAAGGCGATCCGCGACGCGGAGGCGGTCGCCGCGTCGCCGGCGCAGGTGGCGAGCCGCATTGCCAGCATCATGCCGGTGTCGCCGCACGCGGCGCTCGCCCTCGGATCGTTCGCGCTCGCGTTCGTCGTCGGCGGTGCGGGGCCGGTGCTCAGCACTGCGTATCACGAGCATGCCGTGCGCGTGAAAGTGTCGAAGGCGCTAGCGGCCGTCGAGCCGATCAAGGCCCAGGTCGAGGACTCGTGGGAGGCGATGCGCCGCTGGCCCTGGCCCGCACTCGCGGCGGGCATGCCGGGCCGTGCCGGGGCGGTGCTGTTCGACGAGGTGTCGGTGGACGCCGAGACCGGGCGGGTGCGGCTCGAGGTCGGCGCGTCCATTCCGGAACTGGCCGGGAAGGCGATCCTCCTTGCGCCCGCGATCGATCAGCGCGAGCGCATCCGGTGGTTCTGCGTCCCGGTCGGTGTGTCGGAGCGGTTCCTGCCCCAAGCCTGTCGCCCGGGCGCGAAGCGGTAGGAATCGCTGCGCAACGCGCCGGCTCTGCGAGACTTGCGCGGAGCTTCCGGAAGCGGAGGTGACTTTTCCGTCGCGCGACCGTGGCGGCGCGCGATCGGGATGCTGCCGGTTGGCCTTGCTACTGCTGCGTCGCGGGCGGCAGCGCGTCGTCGCGCGCCGAGTCCGACGCGAGGTACATCAGCGCCATCACGAGCACGCCGGACATGCCGCCGGCCATGAACGTCACAATCAACCACCAGGCAGAAACCATCCGGCACCTCCCCGTGGGGCCACCCGGCGCAGCGGGCCCCGTGCCAACCGCCGATCGATCCGCCGCGTCCCGGCGGCGTTCGTCACGGACAAAAAAGAACCGGGCCCGAAGGCCCGGCTCGTCGCAACGCTGCGCCGGATCGCGGTACCGAAGCAGGTTCCCGCGGGAACCGCGCTCCGTCGTACCGTGATCATCTCGTCATGCTGCAAGGCGTTTCTGCCTCGGCGTCACACGTTGTGGTGCACACATTATCCAAACGGTTGCCGAGTTGCAACAAATTTGACATCGAAGTGTGCTGCGCGCACCGACCCTGGTCAGGCCGCCGCGTCGACTTCGGCCTGGAAGACGATCGCGCAGGGCTGCGGGAGTTGGTCCACCTCGGTGGCGAGACGGATCTGCGCGAACGACGACAGGGCCTCGAACGCGGCGCGCACGTCGCGCACGCCATCGGCCTTGGGCAGCATGCGAAAGCGCGCACGTCGCGAAACCGGTCGCATCCGCAGCACGACGCCGAGCGGCAACCCGTCGAGGTGCGGCTCGCGCGACAGGTAGACGCCGAACGGCGCGAGGGCTCCGATCTCCAGCGGATTGCGCGTCCATGCGTCGTTGATCTCCTTCGCCAGGTCGCAGGCGCGCGCAACCAGCGCCCGGGCGCGCGAGCGCGGCAGCGGCTCGACGACCCGCGCGTTCGCGTACTCGACGAAACGCCCGGTGACCCGGTACTCGGACGGCACCGACGAGCGCGGCCGCAACAGGCCGTCGGCGACCATCGCGTCCACCGTGGTGCGGCCGTCGACGGTATCGAGGCCGAAGTCGCGGCGCAGGTCGTCCGCGCTGATCGACGCGCGCGACGGCGCGAGTCCGTGGATGCGGGCCAGCACGCGACCGCTCGCCTCGCGCAGCCGCAGCGGATCGATGCCGAAGTAAAGGCGCTTGGTGACCAGGGTCAGGGTCTTCATGGCGGGCGGACGGTAGGGGCGGGCTATGACATCAGCATAACCGGTCCCCGCGCGGCCGTCCACCGGGTTCGCGGGCCGTCGGGCGGGCGGGTGGGCCCGCGGCGGGCGCGCGACGATGCAGCGTCGCGGACCGTGGCCACCGGCCGGCGCCGGCCACCGGGACGTCAGTTGGCGCGGAAGCGCACCCGCATGACCTTCTTGTCGTACTCGGCCTCGTGGGCGAGCGTGATCTCCGCGCCGCCCCTGGCATAGACCCGGCCGCCCGCCGCGCGGCACTGATTGCGTTCGTACTGGCAGGGTCCCATCTCGGGATGGCGCTTGCACAGGCCGTGGACCTTCGGCGCGAACGCGATCACCGTCTGCTCGCGGCCACTCGGCTTGTCGGCGACGCACACGTAGATCGCGTCGCCCGGATGCGTCACGTCGGGACGCGACGCGGGCGGCATGACGTCGCGGGACGGCGGGGCCGACGCGATGACCGGGGGGCTTGGCTGCGTGTCGGGCAGCGGTGTCCGGACCACCGCCGCGCCCGCGCGCTCGCCGGCCGGCGTGATCGGCACCGAGGTGCGTTCCGGGCCCGCGCAGGCGACGAATCCGAGCGGCAGGAGGAGCAGGAGAGCACGGCGCATCACGGGCGGGAGCATGCCACAAGTCGGCGGTTTCCGGCACGGCGCGGGCCCATCCCTATAATCGCCCGCAGTCAGGACGACGACGGACCAACATGAGAACGCGCATCCTCCCGGGTACGGACCTCTCCATCTCCGAGGTGTGCCTCGGCACGATGACCTGGGGCGAGCAGAACAGCGAGCGCGACGCGCACGCCCAGCTCGATCGCGCCATCGACCTCGGCATCAACTTCATCGACACGGCCGAGATGTATCCGGCGCCGCCGCGCGCGGAAACGCAGGGGCGCACCGAGACCTTCCTCGGCAACTGGCTGGCGGCGCGCGGTCGGCAGGGACTCGTCGTGGCCACGAAGGTCGCCGGACCGGGGCGGCGCGACTGGATCCGCGGCGGTCGCACCGACCTCACGCGCGACGTCATCGCCGAGGCCTGCGACACCAGCCTCGCACGGCTTCGCATCGACGGCATCGACCTGTTCCAGATCCACTGGCCGCAGCGCAACGTGCCGCTGTTCGGCGCCAAGTTGTTCGACCCGGCGCAGGAGCGCGAAGGGCCCGGCATCGCCGAGCAGGTCGAGGCGATGGGAGCGCTTCAGCGCGCCGGCAAGATCCGCTACTGGGGCCTGTCCAACGAGACGGCCTGGGGTGTCTCTGCGTTCAGCCGGATGGCGCACGAGCTCGGCGTGCCGGGCCCGGTCACCGTGCAGAACGGCTTCAATCTGGTGTCGCGTGGCGCCGAGCACGAGCTCGCCGAGACCCTGTACCGGGAGCACGTGTCGCTCCTCGCGTACAGTCCGCTCGGCGGTGGCATGCTCACCGGCAAGTACCTGGACGGCGCGCGGCCCGCCGGCGCCCGCTTCACCGAGTACTCGAATTTCACTGCTCGCTTCGGCACGCCGCTCGCGCGCGAGGCGGTCGACGCGTACGCGACGCTGGCGCGGCAACGCGGCATCCCGCTCGCCGGGCTCGCGCTCGGTTACGTGCGGAGCCGCTGGTTCGTCGCGGCATCGATCGTCGGCGTGACGAGCGTCGACCAGCTCGAGGCGAACGTCGCCGCAGCGCGTACCGAGCTCGACGCGGAGACGCTGGCCGCCCTCGCGGCGATCTTCGAGCGCTACCCCAATCCGTCGGCATGAAACGACCCCCACGCTCGCTTTGCTCGCTGCCCCCCGAGGGGGCGTGTCAGTCCTTCGGGGCGGCCCTTCGGGACTGACCCCCGAGAGTGGCAATGGGTGGTGCGATCCAGGTTAGCGAGGAGCGGGGGGTTCGCTACCTGCATTTCGGCTCCCACTGGGTGCAGGGCGCGATGCGCATGTCGCGGCCGTACGCCCTCGAGCTCGAGTACACGCGCGAGATGATGCTGCCGCTGCTGCTGCGGCCGGCCGCCCACTGGCCGGCGCGGGCACTGCTGATCGGGCTCGGTGCGGGCTCGCTGCTGAAGTTCCTCTGGCGCCATCGGCCACGCTGCGCGATCACGGTGGTCGAGACGCGGGAGGACGTCGTCACCGCCGCGGCGCAGTTCTTCCGCCTGCCCGACGATCCGGATCGGCTCTCGATCGAGCTCGCGGACGGTGTCTCGTTCGTGTCGGGACCCGGGCCGCGCTTCGACCTGATCCTGGTCGACGGCTACGACGCGAAGGGCCGCGTCGGCGCGCTCGACACGCCGTCGTTCTACCGGAACTGCCGGGGCCGCCTCTCCGACGACGGACTCCTCGCCACCAACCTGCTGTCGCGCCACCGCGGCATCGACGCGAGCCTCGCGCGCCTGGCCGAGACCTTCGAACGGCGGGCGATGTCGCTCGCGCCCTGCGCGAGCGGCAACATCATCGCGCTCGCCGCCCGCGGCGCCACCGTCGACCTCGACGCGCGCGAGCTGGCGGCACGGGCCGGGGCCCTTCGCGCCGAGACGGAGTTGAACCTCACGCCGACGGTCGAGCGCCTCGCGCGGCGGCAGAAGGCGTACGCCGCGCCTGCGGTGCTCTGACTCGTGGACGCTGCGTGACGCGGGTCACGGACCGGGCGCCTCGCGCGTGGCATCGTGCGCGCTCCGATTCCGTGGAGCATGCCATGCTGTACGCCACCGACGCGAGCTTCAAGACCGACGTGATCGAATCCGACGTGCCGGTGCTCGTCGACTTCTGGGCGCCGTGGTGCGGACCGTGCCGCGCCGTGGCGCCGGTGCTCGAGGCGCTCGACGCCGAACTCGCCGGCCGCGCCAGGATCGTCAAGGTCAATGTCGACGAGAACCAGGTCGTTGCAGGTGCTCTCGGCGTGCGCAGCATTCCGACGCTGGTCGTGTTCAAGGGCGGCCAGGCGGTCGAGGGCGCGGTCGGTGCGCTGTCGATGCAGGAGCTGAAGCGCCTGCTCGAGCCGCATCTCGCGGCGGCCTAGGATCAAACGACCCCCACGTTCGCTTCGCTCGCTGCCTCCCGGGACGCCTATGCGCGCGGGGCGAAGCCAAGGCTCGCAGAGCCCGACCGCGCGCGTGGGCGCCGGCCGAGGCGCGGAAATTCGATTGGCGCCAGGCATCATCGAGGCCGGGGTGGGTCAGTCCCTCGGGACGGCCCTTCGGGACTGACATCCCGGTGCGGCGCCCGCGCGGCCCGGACGGGACGCCGGCCCTTGCGTCGCGGTAGCATCACGACATGATCCCTCCCGCCACCACCGCCCGCATCCTTGCCGAGGCGATGCCGTACATCCGCGCCTGGCACGGCAAGGTCGTCGTCGTCCGCTTCGGCGGCGAGGCGATGACCGACCCGGCGCTCAAGGCCGCATTCGCGCGCGACGTCGCACTGCTGCAGCTCGTCGGCATGAAACCGGTCGTCGTCCACGGCGGCGGTTGGCGCGTCGACGAGCTGATGCTGAAGATGGGCGTCGAACCGCGCCGCGTCCGGGGACGCCGCGTGACCGACGCGGCGACGCTCAACCTGGTCGAGATGGCGCTGGACGAGCTGAATCAGGAGCTGACCGGCCTCGTCAACCAGCAGGGCGGGCGCGCCGTGGGCCTGAACGGCCAGGACGGGCGGTTCATCCGTGCACGGCGGCTGCCGTTCGAGACGCTGCCGACCGGCGAGCGGGTCGACCTGGGCTTCGTCGGCGACGTCGCGAGCATCGACGTCGAGCTGATCGAGCTCTTGCTGTCGCGTCAGTTCGTGCCGGTGATCCTGCCGATCGGCGTCGGCGACGACGGCACTGCCTACCACATCAACTCCGATCTCCTCGCCGGAGCGCTCGCGCGGGCGCTCTCGGCGGAGAAGCTCGTGCTGATGACCAACGTCGACGGCGTGCACGACGAGAGCGGCAAGCTCGCCTACATTCTCACCGCCAGCGAGGTCGCGGCGCTGGTGACGCGCGGCGTCGTGCCCGAGGACATGCTGCCCCGGGTCGAGGCGGCGCTCGACGCGGTGCGCGAAGGCGTGCGCTCGGTGCACATCATCGACGGCGCCACGCCGAGCGCGCTGATGCTCGAGGTGCTGACGGCCGACGGCGTCGGCACGGCCGTGCGTTCGGACGCCGGCCCGCATTTCTTCGAGGACAGCCGCGCGTATCTGCTCGAGCCGGTCCGTTCCTGACCGGTCGTCGTGGCGTATCCGGCGCGTCCGCGCGCGCACGGCCCCGGGTCGCTTGCGCGCGGCCGCTACAATTGCACTCTCGTCAGATCGAACCCGGGAACGAATCCATGCGCGTCTTCAATTTCAGTGCCGGCCCCGCCGTCCTTCCCGAGGACGTCCTCAGGAAGGCCGCGGCCGAGATGCTCGACTGGCACGGCAGCGGCATGTCGGTGATGGAAATGAGCCACCGCGGCAAGGAGTTCATCGCGATCGCCGCCAAGGCCGAGGCCGATTTCCGCACGCTGCTAGCGGTCCCGAAGAGCTACAAGGTGCTGTTCCTGCAGGGCGGGGCGATCGCGGAGAACGCGATCGTGCCGATGAACCTCCTTGGCGGGAAATCGGCAGCGGACTACGTCAACACGGGCGAGTGGTCGAAGAAATCGATCAAGGAGGCGAAGAAGTACTGCAAGGTGAACGTCGCTGCCTCGTCGGAGGACGCGAACTTCAGCTACGTCCCGGCGCAGTCGGCGTGGCACCTCGACCCTGCCGCGGCCTACGTGCACGTCTGCACCAACGAGACGATCGGTGGCGTCGAGTACTCGTGGACGCCCGACACCGGAGACGTGCCGCTGGTCGCCGACATGTCGTCACACATCCTCTCGCGGCCGGTCGACGTCGCGAAGTACGGCGTGATCTACGCCGGTGCGCAGAAGAACATGGGACCCGCGGGGCTCACGGTCGTCGTGGTGCGCGACGACCTGCTCGACCGCGCGCTGCCGATCACGCCGTCGGTGTTCCACTGGAAGGAGCAGGCCGACGCCGAGTCGATGCTGAACACGCCGCCCACCTACGCGATCTACATCGCGGGCCTGGTCTTCGAGTGGCTGCTCGAGCAGGGCGGCGTCGCGGCCATCGAGCGCACCAACGTCGCCAAGGCGAAGCTCCTCTACGACTACCTCGACGCCACGGGCTTCTACACGAACCCGGTGCGCAGGGAGGACCGCTCGCGCATGAACGTGCCGTTCAAGCTCCGCGACGAGTCCCTGGACGGCGCATTCCTCAAGGGCGCGGAGGCGCGCGGCATGCTGCAGCTGAAGGGCCACCGCGCGGTCGGCGGCATGCGGGCGTCGATCTACAACGCGATGCCGGTCGCGGGCGTGCAGGCGCTGGTCGACTACCTGCAGGACTTCGAGCGCCGCAACGGCTGACCGCGATGAGCCACTACACGATCCTCACGCTGAACCAGATCTCGACCCAGGGCCTGCACCGCTTCCCCGGCGATCGCTACAAAGTCGGCAAGGCCGCGGACGCGCCCGACGCGATCATCGTGCGGTCGCACGACATGCGCGGCATGACGATCCCGCCGTCGGTCAAGGCGATCGGCCGCGCGGGCGCGGGCACGAACAACATCCCGGTCGCCGCCATGTCGAAGCGCGGCGTGCCGGTGTTCAACGCGCCCGGCGCGAATGCCAACGCGGTCAAGGAGCTGGTGCTCGCCGCACTGCTGCTCGCCTCGCGCAACCTGGTGCCCGCGCTCGAGTTCGTGGCGCGCCTCGATGCCGCCGCGCCGGACCTCGAGGCTCGCGTCGAGGCGGGCAAGAAGGAGTTCGCCGGCGTCGAACTGCCCCAGCGCACGCTCGGCATCGTCGGTCTCGGCGCGATCGGGTCGCTCGTAGCCGACACCGCGATCAAGCTGGGCATGAACGTGATCGGCTTCGACCCGGAAATCACCGTCGATGCGGCCTGGCGCCTGCCGTCCACCGTGCGCAGGGCCAATTCCCTCGAGGACCTGCTGCGGCATTCCGACTACGTCTCGCTGCACGTGCCGCTCCTCCCCGTCACGCGGCACCTGATCGACGAGCAGCGCCTCGACGTGATGAAGCCGGGCGCCGCGCTGCTCAACTTCGCCCGCGACGCGGTGGTCGACGAGGCCGCGGTGGTGGCGGCGCTGCGCAGCCGCCGGTTGAAGACCTACCTCTGCGACTTCCCGAGCGCGCACACGATCGGCGAGCCGCACGTCGTCGCGCTGCCGCACCTCGGGGCGTCGACGGCGGAAGCCGAGGAGAACTGCGCGATCATGGTGGTGGACCAGGTCCGCGAGTACCTCGAGCAGGGCACGATCCAGAACGCGGTGAACTTCCCTGGCGTCGAGATGCCGCGCGAGTCGCCGCACCGCGTGGCGATCGCCAACGCGAACGTGCCGAACATGCTTGGCCAGATCTCGTCGGCGATGGCCAAGGCCGGCCTCAACATCCACAACATGGTGAACAAGTCGCGCGGCGAGATGGCCTACACGCTGGTCGACGTCGACAGTCCCGTCGACGCCTCGGTCGTGCGCGCGATCGGTGCGATCGAAGGCGTGCTCTCAGTCCGGGCGATTCCCGCGGCAACCTGACGTTCGTCGGGTCGGCGCGGTGTCGAGGCGCCGCGCCGCATGCGTTTTCGGCGCGCGGCGGCGCGAGATTGCGCTGGATCAAGGGCTTCCGCGCGACCGACTCTAGAGTGGGAGTGAGCGGCAGCCCTGCGGAGAGCGTGTGCAACGATCCTCGACGCGCGAAGGCAGCGACCGCGCTATCGCGGCGCGCGCCGGTCGATTCGCGTCTGCGCTGCTGGCGGCCGTGGCGGCCATCGCGCTCGGCGGCTGTTCGGTGCGGCAAATGGCGATCGATACGCTCGGCGACACGCTGGCGAGCGGAGGATCGGTCTACGAGGCGGACGCCGACGTCGCGCTGGTCGGCGATGCGTTGCCGTTCAGCCTGAAGCTTCTCGACAGCCTGATCGCCGAGGCGCCGCGGCATCGCGGCCTGCTCTCCGCGGGCAGTCGCGCTTATCTGCTCTACGCCTACGGCTTCGTCGGCTTCGAGGCGGAGCAGATCGCGCGCGAGGACGTCGACCGCGCCAAGGTCGTGCGCGCGCGGGCGCACAACCTGTCGATGCGCGCCCACGGCTACGCGATGCGCGGGCTGGAGGTCCGGCATCCGGGTCTCGCGGCGCGACTCGCCACCGATCCCGGCGCGGCGGTGCTGGCGGTTGCCGACGCGCAGGATGTCGACCTGCTGCACGCTGCCGCGGCATCGCTGGGACTCGCGATCGGCCATGCGAAAGGCGACGCGGCGATGCTTGCACGCCTTCCCGAGGTGGATGCGCTGCTCGCGCGGGCGATCGTGCTCGACGAAGGCTGGAGTGATGGCGCGTTGCACGAGCTCGCCGTCTCCTGGCGGGCGGCACGTCCCGGAATCCTCGATCGCGCCGCGGTCGACGCACACTACGCCCGGGCGCTCGCGCTGTCGAGGGGCACGCGTGCGGCGCTGTTCGTCGCCTACGCCGAAGCGGTCGCGGTGCGCGAGCAGGACCGCGTGCTGTTCGAGAGCCTCCTTGCCCGTGCGCTCGCCGTCGATGCCGAGGCGCGTCCGCAGGAGAAGTTGCAGAACGCCTTGGCGAAGCGTCGCGCGCAGTGGCTCGCCGTGTACGCGGAACAGCTGTTCGTGGAGTGACCGGGATATCCGAGCGGAGAACATCGACGATGCGGCAACGACTTGCGACCTGGCTCTCAACGATGCTCGTCGGCATGGCGCTCGCCGTGGCTGCCGACGCGCAGGTGGTGATCAAGCTCGGCACGATCGCGCCGGAGGGCTCGGTGTGGGGCGATGCGCTGCAGCGCATCGCCCAGGCATGGAAGGAGGCCTCGGGCGGGAAGGTCGAGCTGCGCATCTTCGCGGGTGGCGTGCTGGGCGGCGAAGACGAACTGGTGCGCAAGCTCCAGCGGCGGGTGATCGATGGCGTCACGCTCTCGGGCTCGGGGCTGCCGACGCTCGACCGCAGCTTCGAGTGCCTCAGCATCCCGCTGCTCTTCGAGTCGGGCGACGAGCTCGACTACGTGCGCGACCGCATTGCCCCGGTGATCGAGCGCAGGCTCGAGGCCAAGGGCTTCGTCGTCCTCAACTGGGCGATCGCGGGATGGGTGAACATCTTCTCGAAGGAGCCGATCCGGCTGCCCGAGGACCTGCGTCGCGCGCGGTTCTGGATGACCTCCGGCTCGCCGGAGACGGAGAAGGTCTACAAGGCGTTCGGCATCCAGGTCGTGCCGCTGCCCGTCACCGACCTGATGACGGGGCTGCAGACGGGCCTGATCGACGCGATGGCGGCGCCACCGCTGTACGCGCTGCTCGACCGCAGCTTCCAGGTCGCGGACAACATGCTCGACATTCACTGGGGCGCGCTGAACGCGGCGACGGTGGTCCGCGCCGACACCTGGGCCCGCGTGCCGGCGGAGCTGCGTCCGCGGCTCATCGAGGCGGCGCGCCGCGAAGGGGTGGCGATGCGTGACGTGGGGCGCAAGGCCGGGGAGGATGCGATCCGCGAGATGCAGAAGCGCGGCCTTGCCGTCGCCGTGCTCACCGAGGCGGAACGGGCACGCTGGCGCGAGGAAGCGATGCAGGCCTATCCCGGCCTGCGGGGTCCGTACTGCCCGGCGGAACTCTACGACGACGTGATGCGCTTCCACGCGGAGTCGCGCCGAGCGCGTTGACGTCGAACGGCATCGATGATCCGCACCCGCGCGCCAGAGGCTCCACCGGTGCCGTCGCCGGTAGCCGCAGTCGTTGCCGAGACCGTCCCGCCGGACGGCTGGCTCGCCCGCGCGGAGAACGCGCTGTCGATCGCCGTACTGGTCGCCCTGACCGCGATTCCCCTCGTGGACCTCGCGGGTCGCGAGGCGTTCGGCGCGAGTCTTCCCGGCGGCACCACGGCCGTGCAGTACCTCACGCTGTGGATCACCTTCCTCGGCGCCGCGCTGGCGGCAAGGAGCGACCGGTTGCTCGCCCTCGCGACGGTGACGCTGCTGTCGCCGTCCGTCCAGGCGGTCGTCAAGGTTGCCGTCGGCTTCGTCGCCGTGGCAATCGTCGGCACGTTCACGCTGGCGAGCGTTGAACTGATCGACGTCGACCGTCAATACGGGTCGACCGCCGTCTGGGGCGTCCCGGTGTGGTGCGTGTCGTTGGTGATGCCGGTCACGCTGGCGGCGATCGCCGCCCGCATGATCGCAGGCGCCTCCACTCGTGCAGCGCCGCGCGTCGTCGTGGCACTCGCGCTGGTGGTCGTGGCGCTCGCGAGCCTCGTGCCGGAGACGGATCGCAACCACGCCCTCGTGCCCGTGGGCCTGGCGATTCTCGCGGCCGCGGCGCTCGGCCTGCCGATCTTCGCGGCGCTGGCGGGGGCGGCACTGATGCTCGGCTGGGCCGACGGCACGCCACTTTCCTCGGTGCCGGGCGAGGCCTTCCGGTTGAGCACGTCCCCGCTCCTGCCCGCGATTCCACTGTTCACGCTGGGGGGCTACATCCTGTCGGCGGGCGGTTCCAGCCGGCGCCTGTTGCGTCTCCTCAACGCGCTGGTCGGGTGGATGCCCGGCGGCCTAGCGATCGTCATCGTGCTCCTGCTCGCGTTCTTCACGCCGCTCACCGGCGCCTCGGGCGTGACGATCGTCGCGATGGGGGGGCTGCTGCTGCCGATGCTCGTGCACGCCGGCTACCCCGAGCGCACCTCAATGGGGCTCATCACCGTGGCGGGGTCGATCGGCATCTTCCTGCCGCCCAGCCTGCCCGTCATCCTCTACGCCTTCTACGCCAACGTGCCGCTGGAGAGCCTGTTCGTCGCAGGGGCCGTCCCGGGATTGCTGCTGGTCGTCGCGGTGGCCGGCTGGGGCGCGATGCGCGGCATCGCCGGTGGCGCCCGCCGCACGGCCTTCTCGTCGTCGGAGTTGCGAGTGGCGCTTTGGGGCGCGCGCTTCGAGGTGGCGATGCCCGTAGTGCTCGTCGGTGCCATGCTCGCCGGATTCGCGACGCTGGTCGAGACCGCGGCGCTGATGGTCGTCTACACGCTGTGCGTCGAGTGCCTCGTCTACCGCGACCTCGACATCCGGCGCGACCTGCCGCAGGTCGCGATCCAGAGCGCGACGCTGGTCGGCGGCTTCATGATCATCCTCGGCGTCGCGATGGCGCTCACCAACTGGATGACGCTCGAGCAGATCCCGACGAAGGTGCTTGCCTGGGTCCAGTCGTACATCGAGTCGCCGTGGGCGCTGCTGCTCGCGCTCAACGTGTTCCTGCTCGGCGTCGGCGCGCTGATGGACATCTACTCGGCGATCATCGTCATCGTGCCGCTGCTCGTGCCCCTGATCGCGGCCTACGGTCTCGACCCGATCCACGTCGGCGTGATCTTCCTCGCCAATATGCAGCTGGGCTACCTGATGCCGCCGATGGGCGAGAACCTGTTCCTCTCCGCCTATCGCTTCGACAGGAGTCTGGCGTCGATCTATCGCGCGGTGCTGCCGTACGTCGCGATCATGCTCGCGGTCGTGCTGCTGATCACGTTCTGGCCGGCGATCAGCGTCGGCGTCGTCGGGGTGCTCGGCATCGGCGCCCCGGCCGTCTGAACGCCATGCCGCGGCACTACGGCCGCGACGGATTCACCAGGTAGTGGTCGATCTCGGATTCGGCCTGCAGCCAGTCCTCGAGGTCGCCGCCGTCCGTGTAGCCGCGCTCGACGTAGTGGCGATACGCGGTCTCGCTGATCATTCGGTAGCGCAATTCCGGATCGATCTCGCTCGCCGGGCCTGCCGCGAAGGGCTGATCGGGCATGGTCTCGAGCTCGACGCCCTCGTCGACGACCCGAGAGGCGCTCGAGCGGGTGCGCGGAAGGGCTGGCTCGACCGTCGGCCGGACCGCGGCGGTCCTGGACCGGGTCACAAGGCGCTTGCTCATCACGATCCTCCTGTTGCGAAGAGGCGCCGATGCCGTGGCCACCGACGCCCTCGATGGGGCAGGCGCCTCGCTTCCATGTTCCGCGCTCGCCGGGTCGGTTGGCTTAAGCGAGGTCAACCATCACGCCGTTTTGCGGACGCACAATGCGCGACGTGCGGACGCGCTCATGCGAGCGCTGCGCCGTGCGCGGGTCCGGCGCCGAGAAGTCGCGCCAGCTCGTCGCGCACGCGCGCGATCAGCTCGGGATTGCTCTGCTGGACGTAGCGGACCAGGTCGTAGACCTGCGTGCGCGTGGCGCGGGCCGCGTCCTCGAGCGTCACGACGAAGTCCGACTGTCGCGCCACGGCCGCGTAGCGCGCGAACGCGCCGCCGCTCACCACCGCGAGTGCGAGGACGCCGACACCGGAGACGAGGCGCGACAGCAGGCGGGCGCGTTCGGCAAGGTGGAGGCGGGACATCGCGTCGGCGATGGTCGCGGCGGAAACTTCCCGGGACGTCTCAGCCATGGTGGATACCTCCTTGACGCGAAGGGTACGCCAAAACAATGACATCGTCATTACATGACCGTGATCCGCCCGGCAAAGTTCCGTGGCATCCTGCCGTCTCGTACCCGGTCCTTCGCTTCAGCGTTCGCGCACGCGCCGCCCAACGCACTTGTCGTAGAGCTCCGGGAACACGCCGTGCGGGTCGTAGCGCGCCTTGAGCGCGCGATAGGCTGCACCGCCATAGATGCGGTCGAAGTCGGCACGCTCGAAATAGCTGTCCGAGTAGAGCGACTTGATCCCGCCGTGCTCCGCCACCGCGGCTTCGATGCGGCGGTTGAAGTGCCCGGGCGGATGGCGCTCCGGCCGGTGCAGTACGTCCCAGAAGCCGAAGTTCACGTAACGCGTGGTCGTGGCCATCGGATAGAGCGCGAAACGATCTGCGGCGCGCGTCGGCGTGATCGGGCAGACCCAGACCGGAAGGATCCCGATCTCAGCGAACAGGAAGTCGAGGAAGCGCGCCGCGTTCCCGATCGGGATGTCGACGTCCTGGATCACCGGCTCGGCATGCCCGCCGGAGAGCGCATCGAGGGCACGGGTCACGCCATGCCGGGCGTTCCAGCGCATGATCTTCTGGTAGGTCCGCGAATTGAGGCGACGGCGGCCGTAGAGCCTGCGCAGCAGCGGGTGCTGCGCGCCCACGTGCTTCGAGCACCAGAACCAGTCCGTGTCCCAGCGCCACAGCCAGCCGCGCGTGGTGAGGTGATCCTCGGTGCGCTCGAGGAGGGAGCGATAGTAGATGCGCTCGTACGTGTAGTCGCTGACCGCCGGCGCGCTGGCAACGAAGCGCCCCTCGGTCAGTACCAGGCGATCGCGGCCGAACACGACGCCGTCGACGAAATCGGCGTCGCCGCGGCACGCCCCGTCGAGGGCCGCGACGAAGCTTCCGGCATCGCCGAGGCGACGATGCCGGATCGCGACGAACGGACGCACGGGCTTCGTTCGTGCGCGGAGCCGCAGCGCGTAGCCCAGCGTGCCGTACGAGTTCGGGAAGCCGTAGAACAGGTCGGCGTGCTCGTTGTCCGGCCGGCAGCGGACGATCTCGCCGGTGCCAGCCAGCACGTCGAGCTCGGTCAGCGTCTCGTGGACGAGGCCCTCGCGGAACGACGTGGCCTCGATGCCGACGCCCGCGGCAGCGCCACCCAGCGTGATCGTGCGGAGCTGCGGCACGACCGCGGGCATCGCGCCGGCGGCGAGCGTCGCCTCGACGATCGCCTCGTACGTCGCCATGCCCTCGGCCTCGACCTCGCCGGCATCCGTGTCGACGGCGAGCACGTGGTCGAAGTCCCGCACGTCGAGCAGGCGTCGCCCCGTCGCGTCGCGGTCGCGGAACAGGTTCGACGTGTCCTTGGCAAGGCCGACCGTCGCGCCTCGGCTCGCGGCGAGCGCGCGCGCCAGCGCGTCCCGTCGCGCCGCGTGCGCGTCACGGGCGGCGTCCGAGCCGGAAGCGGTCACCGCATCGACCCCGCCGGATCGTCGCGGTACACGAATGCGCGGCTCATCGGGTAGCTTCCGGGCGTGACGTTGCCCTTGCTGAACACGATCTGGAACAGGTGGGTGCGCTCCGCGGGCGAGCGGAACATCTCCGCGCATCCGACGAGGTAGGCGGTCCACACGCGCCGGAAGCGCTCGTCGAAGCGCCCGGGATCGAGCGCACGGATGCGGTCCCAGTGGGCTGCGAAGCGCTCGGCCCACGCATCGAGCGTCGGCGCGTAGTGCCGGCGCAGGTTCTCCACGTCGACCACTTCGAGCCCCGCGTCCTCCATCGCGACGACCACCTCGGCGAGGCTCGGGATCCAGCCTCCCGGGAAGACGTGCTCGCGGATGAAGAACTCGGTGTCGCGCCGTCCGATATGGCCGATGAAGTGCAGCAGGCCGAGCCCGCCCGGCGCGAGGAAGTCGGCGTGCGCGCGCACCACCTCGGCGAGCTGGTCGCGCCCCGCGTGCTCGAGCACGCCGATCGAGACGACCTTGTCGAACGTGCGGAACGCGTCGCGGAAGTCGCCCTCGACGACCGCGAGCCGGTCGCCGAGGCCCCGGGCGCGGATGGCCGCGTCGACGAACGTGACCTGCTCGGTGGTCGTGTTGACGCCGGTGACGTGCACGTGCTCGCGTTCCGCGGCACGGAACATGAAGCCGCCGAACCCGCAGCCGATGTCGACGACGTGCTGGCCCGGCGCGAGCCGCAACTTGCGGCAGACGTGGTCGATCTTCGCGGCCTGCGCATCCTCGAGGCTTTCCACGCCTTCCTTCCAGTACGCGCAGGTGTACATCAACAGCGGGTCGTCGAGCCAGAGCTCGTAGAACGCGGCCGGCAGGCCGTAGTGGGCGCGCGCGTTGGCTTTCGCCTGCTCGCGCGTCGCGTTGGACCGCGCGAGCTCGTGCAGGCGGTTACGCTCGGCCACCAGCAGGTTGGGCCGCCCGTACCCGCCCTGCATGCCTGCGCGGAACACCGCGCGCAGGTCACCCCCAATGTCGAGATCGCCGTCGAACCAGGCGTCGAGCAGCCCGATGTGGCCGAAGGCGGCGGTGCGTAGCTCCG
>CAYQAF010000001.1:0-19000 GCA_964415375.1 uncultured Alcaligenaceae bacterium | reverse complement strand
TCGGTGAGCACCTTACAGCGCAGCACGGCGTACAGGGCGACATTGAGCAGGAGCCCCGAGAGCACCGCCGAGACCGGCGTCGGGCCTTCCGCGTGCGCGTCGGGCAGCCAGTTGTGCAGCGGCACGAGACCCACCTTCGTGCCGTAGCCGACGAACAGGAACGCGAAGGCGAGGCCCATGATGCGCGGATCGAGGCTTTCCTTGATCGTCTCGAGCTCGGTCCACAGCAGCGCGGTCTCCGGGCCCACCCCGGCGCGCTCGGCTGCCATGTAGAGCAGCACCGTGCCAAACAGCGCCTGCGCGATGCCCACCCCGCACAGGATGAAGTACTTCCACGCCGCCTCCAGGCTCGCCGGCGTGCGGTACAGGCTCACCAGCAGCACGGTGGTGAGCGTCGCCGCCTCCATCGCCACCCACAGTATGCCCATGTTGTTGGTGAGCAGCGCCAGCAGCATCGTGAAATTGAAGAGCTGGTACATGCTGTGGTAGAGGCGCAGCCGGGCGTGCGTCAATCGACCGTGCTCCTCCTCGATGCGCATGTAGGGCCGCGAGAAGATCGACGTGGTGAAGCCGACGAATGCCGTGAGCGCGACCAGAAACACGTTGAACGAATCGACGAAGAACTGCTTGTTCATGACCAGCAGCGGGCCGTCGGTGATCACGCGCACCGTCAGCGCCGCGGCCGCAACGAGCGTGAGCGTACTCGCGACGACGTTGATCGCGGGCGCCTCGTCGCGCTCGCCGATGATGGCGAGCACGAGCGCGCCGGCGAGCGGGAACCCCAGGACGGCGAGGATTTCGATCACTCCTCGCGCCCTCCGCACGCTCGGTCGAGCATGAAGCGCCGGGGTGTCGGGCGCGCTCGGTCGCGCGGCGACGCGCCCTTCGGGCCTCGGCTCGGCATGGCCTCGCCCGCCGCGCTCACTCGCCCTCCTTGAGCTTCTCGAGGTGCTTGAGGTCGAGGCTGTCGAACTGCTCGCGGATCTGGAAGAAGAACACGCCGAGGATCAGCATCCCCACCAGCACGTCGAGCGCGATGCCGAGCTCGACGACCATCGGCATGCCGTAGGTGGCGCTGGTGGCGGCGAAGAACAGCCCGTTCTCCATCGACAGGAAGCCGATCACCTGGGGAATGGCCTTGCGTCGCGTGATCATCATCAGGAACGAGAGCATCACGCAGGCCATCGCGATGCCGAGCGTCGAGCGCGTGATCGTGCTGGCGAGCTGCGAGATCGGTAACGCCAGGTTGAAGGAGAACACGACGAGCACGATGCCGATCAGCATCGTCGACGGGATGTTGATCAGTCCCTCGACGTCCCAGCGGACGTCCAGGCGCCGCATCAGGCGGTAGAGGATCCAGGGCAGCAGGAACACCTTCAGGACCAGCGTCAGCCCGGCAGAGGCGTAGAGATGTGTCTGTCCGGTGCCGTAGGCGACGATCGCGGTGGACGCGGCGAGCGCCAGTCCCTGCGCGGCGAAGAGGTCGATCAGCGAGAGCACGCGTCGCTGCGAGAGCATCGCGAACGACAGCAGCAGCAGGATCGCCGCCAGCAGGTTGATGAACTGCGCGTAGAGGGGGACGGTGGTCACGCGGCGGCTAGCTGCCGAGCAGGAGGTTCACGAGCATCGCCAGCACGGCGAGCAGGAACGCCGTGCCGAGGAACTCGGGGGCGCGGAAGATCCGCATCTTCGCCGACAGCGTCTCGATCAGGGCGAGCGCGAAGCCGCCGACCATGAGCTTGGCGACGAGGATCGGCACCGCGGCCATGATGGCGAGCCAGTTCGTGCTGCCCTCGGCGATGCCGACCGGCATGAAGATCGCAAGGCCGATGCAGGAGTAGTTGAACAGCTTCAGCGCCGACGCCCACTCGATCAGCGCGAGGTGGCGTGCCGAGTACTCGAGCACCATCGCCTCGTGGATCATGGTGAGCTCGAGGTGGGTCGCGGGATTGTCGACCGGGATGCGCGCATTCTCGGCGAGCGACACCATCGCGAACGCGACGCCGGCGAGTGCCAGGCTCGGATAGATCGCGAACTCGCGGTGCGCGAGGGTCTCCACGATCGTCGGCAGCGACGTCGAGCCCGAGATGAGCGACGCCGTGAAGAGCACCATGAGCAGCGCGGGTTCGGCGAGGAAGCCGATGAACATCTCCCGCCGCGCGCCGAGCGAGCCGAACGACGTGCCGATGTCCATCGCCGCGAGGGAAATGAAGACGCGGGCGAGCGCGAACAGGCCGACCAGCGCGATCGCGTCGGCGGCGCGCGCGAACGGCAGGTCGGTCGCCAGCGACGGGACGATCGCCGCCGCGCAGCACATCGCGCCGAACACGACGTACGGCATCGTGCGGAAGATCGGCGACGCGTTCTCGGCGACCACCGCGTCCTTCATGAACAGCTTGCGGATCGTGCGGTAGGGCAGGAACATCGACGGGGCGCTGCGGTTCTGCAGCCACGCGCGGCACTGGTTGATCCAGCCGACCAGGAGCGGAGCGAGCGCCAATGCGAGCGCGACCTGCAGCACCTGCGACAGGAGGCCGGCGAGCGTCATCGGACGAAGGCCAGCAGCGCCAGCAGCGTGACGAAGCTGTAGGTGAGGTACACCGAGATCCGTCCCTGCTGGATGAATCCGACGAGCCGGGCCAGCGCGTCCGCTGCCTTCGCGACGGGCAGGTACAGCGCGTGCCAGAAGCGATCCGCGATCCGCACCGAGTAGCGGGGCGCGGTGTCGAATGGCGACGGCAGCTCGCGTTCCATGCGGAAGAACGGCTCGAACACCTGCCGGATGGGCTGCCCGAAGCCCTCGGCCGTGTCCTGCATGCGAGAGGTTTGCAGCGGGAAGCCGCAGTCCCACGGTGGCGCGCGACGGACGCGACCGTGGTACAGGCGATGCACGACATAGACCGTGACGAGCACGACGACGACGATCGCGAGGAGCACGACCATCGGGCTGTAGCTGGCGCGATCCTCGCTGATCGGGGCGAGCACGAGCCAGCTGCCGCCGCCGGCGGGAACGGCGCTCGCGCCGACCAGCATCCGGCTGACGGGATCGAGCAGTTCGATCACCGCCGTGGGGAAGACGCCCAGCAGGACGCAGCCCGCCGCGAGGTAGGAGAGCGCGACGCGCTCGAAGCGGCCGGCATCGTGCGCGTTGGCGAGATTGGGTTCACGCGGCTGCCCGAGGAAGATGACGCCGTAGAACTTGACCATGACGTAGGCGGCCAGCGCGGCGGCGAGCACGAGCGCCCCGGCGGCGAGCGGCACCAGCATGTTGACGAACGACTGCGGCAGGCTGGGCGTGAACAGGAATGCCTGCAGCAGCAGCCACTCCGACACGAAGCCGTTCAACGGCGGCAGTCCGGCGCTCGCCAGGGTGCCGACCAGCGCGAGCCACGCCACCCAGGGCATGCGGTGGATCAGGCCGCCGAGCTTGCCGAGGCTGCGCTCGCGGGTCGAGTGCAGCACCGAGCCCGTGGCGAGGAACAGCAGGCTCTTGAAGAACGCGTGGTTGAGCACGTGGTAGAGCACCGCGATCATGGCGATCGCCGACAGCAGGCCCTTCCCGTAGGCCGAGAACAGCACCGCGAGCCCGATGCCGGCGACGATGATGCCGATGTTCTCGATCGACGAGTACGCGAGCAGTCGCTTCATGTCGGTCTGGACCGCCGCGAAGATGACGCCGAAGAGCGCGGTGATGAGACCGAGCGAGAGCGCGACGACACCCCACCACCAGAGCGGATTGCCGAGCAGGTCGAAGGTGACGCGAAGCAGGCCGTAGATCGCGGTCTTCAGCATCACGCCGCTCATCAGTGCCGAAACCGGCGAGGGCGCCGCGGGATGGGCCTCCGGGAGCCAAACGTGCAGGGGCAGGAGTCCGGCCTTCGCGCCGAACCCGAACAGCGCCAGCAGGAAGGCCGCGCTCGGCCACGCGCCGTGCAGTGTCGCCGAGCGCATGCCGTCGAACGAGTAGTCGCCGGTTCCGCCCTGCAGCACGCCGAAGCAGAGCAGGATGCCGATCGCGCCGACGTGCGCGATCAGCAGGTAGAGGAAGCCCGCCCGCCGGATCTCCGGGATGCGGTGCTCGGTGGTGACGAGAAAGTAGGACGACAGGGCCATCGTCTCCCACGCGACCATGAACAGGTAGGCGTCGTCGGCCACCAGCACCGCCGCCATCGCCGCGAGGAACGCGTGGTACAGGAAGCAGATGAGCCCCGGCGCCGTGCCCTCGCTCGAGCGGAAGTAGCCGACCGAGAACAGCGAGATCGCCGCTCCCGCGGATCCGAGGATCAGCAGGAAGAACGCCGACAGGGGATCGAGCCGCACGTGGAACGGCAGGTCCGGCAGGCCGAGCGGCAGGACGAGCGTCGAGGGAGCGTCGCCGAGCGCGAGGAAGGCGACGATCGCGAGGCCGAGACCGATGGCCGAGCCCAGCGGGAACAGCACGCGGCTGACGAAGCGGAGCTGCCGGGGGGCGGCGAGGCCCACGGTGCCGATCGCGAGCCACGCGGCTATCGCGCCGAGGACAGCGTAAAGCGGGAACGAGGGCAGCGCCGCGTTCACCTCGTCACGGCCTGCGCCTGTCGCGCGGTCCGCCGCGTACGGGTCATTTGACGCGCATGCCGGGCGTCGCACCCGCGTCCGGCGCGAGCAGAAACACGCCCGGGCCATCGCCGCTGGCAGCGAGCACCATCCCCTCGGAGACGCCAAATTTCATCTTGCGCGGTGCGAGATTCGCCACCATCGGCGTCAGCCGGCCGACGAGGTCCTCGGGCCGGTACGCGGCCTTGATGCCTGCGAACACGGTGCGGTGGCGGCCCTCGCCGACATCCAGCGTGAGCCGCACCAGCTTGTCGGCGCCCTCGACGGCATCGGCCGCGACGATCCGCGCGATGCGCAGGTCCACCCTGGTGAAGTCGTCGATGCCGATCGTCGCCGGCGTCCCTGCCACGCCGCTCGCGCCCGCGACCACGGGGGCCGATGCGGATGGTGGCGGGTTGGCTGTGACCACGGGCTTCGCGCTACCCCCCGAGTGCGCGGTCAGCGCTTTGCCGGGCGCGGAGGCGAGCGTCGCCTTGGGGCCCTCGAGCAGGGCGTCGATCTGCTTCGGGTCGATGCGCTGCATCAGGTGCTTGAACGGACGCACGGCCTGCGGGTCGCGCCACGCATCGCTCCACGCGAGCTCGCGGTCGAGGCCGAAGAGCTCCCGCGCGACACGGCTCGCGATGCGCGGCAGCACCGGCGCGAGCATCACGGTGAGGAGCTGGAAGCCGTGCAGCGCCTGCGAGCAGACGGTCTGGAGCCGGTCGCGCGCCGACGGGTCCTTCGCGAGCACCCACGGCTCCGCGGCGTCGAACGCCTCGTTCAGGCGGTCGGCGATGCGCATCGCGTCGCGCAGCACGCGCCCGAATTCCCGCACCTCGTAGTTCGCGCGGGCAAGCTCCGCATCGGTCTGCGCGATCGTGAGCCGGTTCGCGCGGTCGCTTGCGGACTCGGCGGGCGTGCCGAGCCTGCCCTCGAAGTGGCGCGTGAGGAACGGCGCGGCGCGGCTCGCGATGTTCACGTACTTGCCGATCAGGTCGCTGTTGACCCGCGCGAGGAAGTCGTCGGGATTGAAGTCGAGGTCCTCGACGCGCGAGTTGAGCTTCGCGGCGATGTAATAGCGCAGCCACTCGGGATCGAGCCCGAGGTCGAGGTAGACGTCGGGACTGACGCCGGTGCCGCGCGACTTCGACATCTTCTCGCCGGAGAAGGTGATGAAGCCGTGCACGTGCACGCGGTCCGGTACCTTGTAAGGCGCGCCGGCGAACTTGAGCATCGCCGGCCAGAACAGCGTGTGGTGGTAGATGATGTCCTTGCCGATGAAGTGCACCTGCTCGAGCGCGGGATCGGCGAGGAAGGAGGCGAAGTCGACGCCGCGGCGGTCGAGGTGCGCCTTCAGGCTCGCGAGGTAGCCGATCGGCGCGTCGAGCCACACGTAGAAGAACTTGGCCGGCGCCCCGGGTGGCAGGTCCGGTATCCGTATTCCGAAGTACGGCGCGTCGCGCGAGATGTCCCAGTCGACGAGCCCCTTGCCGCCATCGGCGTCGAGCCACTCGCGTGCCTTGTTCGCGACCTCGGCCTGCAGGCGCCCGCCGAGCGCCCACTCGCGCAGGAAGGCAACGCACGCCGGGTCGGACAGCCGGAAGAAGTAATGCTCGGACGATTTCAGCACCGGCACCGCGCCCGACAGCGTCGAGTAGGGGTGCTTCAAGTCGGTGGGCGCGTAGACGGAGCTGCAGTTCTCGCAGGCGTCGCCGTACTGGTCCTTTGCCCCGCACTTCGGGCACTCGCCCTTGATGTAGCGGTCCGGCAGGAACATCGCCTTGACGGGATCGAAGTACTGCTCGATCGTGCGCACGTCAATCAGGCCCGCCGCGTTGAGCTTGCGGTAGACGTCCTGCGACAGCGCGACGTTTTCGGGCGAGTCCGTCGAGTGCCAGTGGTCGAAGCTGACGTGGAAGCCGTCGAGGTGCTTCGGGCGCGTCGCGGCGATCCGGGCGACCAGCGCCTGCGGCGTCACCCCCTCGCTCTCCGCTTTCAGCATGATCGGCGCGCCGTGCGCGTCGTCGGCGCAGACGAAGTGCACCTCGTGCCCCTGCAGCCGCTGGAAGCGCACCCAGATGTCGGCCTGGATGTACTCCATGACGTGCCCGATGTGGAACGGGCCGTTCGCGTACGGCAGCGCCGTGGTGACGAACAGTTTCCGGTGCTGCGAAATCATCGGGCGGATCCTGCGGGCGGGTAGGGAATCCATTCTAGCAAAGCGGGGTTTTGCTACCGTGGCCGTGCCGGGGGAAGCGGGTAGAATGCGCAGCTTTGGCGCGCCGCCGGCGCCCCACCGATTTCCCGGAGCATCCCATGGCCATTACCGAAGGCGACGTCTCGGCCCGGCTCGCCACGGTCGTCGACCCCAACCTCGGCAAGGACCTCGTCGCCGGCAAGCTGGTTCGCGCGATCAGGGTCGACGGCGGCGACGTCACCGTGGACATCCAGCTCGGCTATCCCGCGAAGAGCCAGCACGCGGCCATGCGCAAGCGGGCCACGGACGCGATCGCCGCGATTCCCGGCGTTGGTCGCATCACCGTCAACGTCACGCAGAAGATCACCGCGCACGCCGTGCAGCGCGGCGTCAAGCTCGTGCCGGGCGTCAAGAACATCGTCGCGATCGCGAGCGGCAAGGGCGGCGTCGGCAAGTCGACCACCGCCGTGAATCTCGCGCTCGCGCTCGCCGCGGAGGGGGCGAAGGTCGGCATTCTCGACGCCGACATCTACGGCCCCTCGCAGCCGACGATGCTCGGCATCAGCGGCCGTCCGGAGTCCGTCGACGGCAAGACGATCGAGCCGATGGAGGCCTACGGCATCCAGGCGATGTCGATCGGCTTCCTGATCGACGTCGACACCCCGATGGTCTGGCGTGGACCGATGGTGACGCAGGCCCTTGAGCAGCTGCTCAAGGACACCCGCTGGCGCGACCTCGACTACCTGATCGTCGACATGCCGCCCGGCACGGGCGACATCCAGCTCACGCTGTCGCAGAAGGTGCCGGTGACGGGCGCGGTGATCGTGACGACGCCCCAGGACATCGCGCTGATCGACGCGCGCAAGGGGCTCAAGATGTTCGACAAGGTCGGCGTGCCGATCGTCGGCATCGTCGAGAACATGAGCATCCACGTCTGCAGCAAGTGCGGCCATGCCGAGCACATCTTCGGCACCGGCGGCGCCGAGACGATGTGCAAGGACTACGACGTGCCGTTCCTCGGCAGCCTGCCGCTCGACATCCGCATCCGCGAGCAGGCCGACTCCGGACGCCCGACGGTGGTCGCGGACCCGGACGGCAAGGTCGCCGAGATGTACCGCGAGATCGCGCGCAAGACGGCGGTCGCGGTGGCGCGCAAGGCCGAAGACTTCAGCGCCAAGTTCCCGAGCATCGTCATCCAGAACACGTGACACCGGCGCCGCGGGAGGGGAGACCGAGGTGATCAAGTCGGACAAGTGGATCCGCCGCATGGCGGCCGAGCACCGCATGATCGAGCCGTTCGAGCCCGGCCAGGTGCGCGAGGTGAACGGCCGGCGCATCGTCTCCTACGGCACGTCGAGCTACGGCTACGACATCCGCTGCAGCAGCGAATTCAAGATCTTCACCAACATCAACTCGACGATCGTCGACCCGAAGGCCTTCGACGCCGGCTCGTTCGTCGACTTCACGGGCGACGTCTGCATCATCCCGCCGAACTCGTTCGCCCTCGCGCGCACGGTGGAGTACTTCCGCATCCCGAGGAACGTGCTTACGATCTGCCTCGGCAAGAGCACCTACGCCCGCTGCGGCATCATCGTCAACGTGACCCCGTTCGAGCCCGAGTGGGAGGGCTACGTGACGCTCGAGTTCTCGAACACGACCCCACTGCCGGCGAAGATCTACGCCAACGAGGGCGTGGCGCAGGTGATCTTCTTCGAGTCCGACGAGGTCTGCGAGACCTCCTACAAGGACCGGGGCGGCAAGTACCAGGGCCAGCAGGGCGTCACCCTGCCGAGAATGTAGGTCCGCGCGGCCGCCACCGCCGGGGAGTGCGCTCGCCGCCCCCGCCGCCGACCGCCCGGCCGGGAAGCGGCGACTGTTGCGCCGGCGCCAAGCCACGGGGCCGCAGGCCCGCCGCGCGGTATCGCGGGCCTCGCGTCCGCCGCCGCGCCGGCGCAGAATTGCCACGATTCTGCCGGGCGGCGCCGCCGTCCCGGCGCTCACGAAACGCAGTGCGGCGTCCGCCGCGGGAGTTGCCGATGAAGTTCCGCTTTCCGGTCATCATCATCGACGAGGATTTCCGCTCCGAGAACGCGAGCGGCCTCGGCATCCGCGCGCTCGCCCGCGCGATCGAGGCCGAGGGGCTCGAGGTGCTCGGCGTCACGAGCTACGGCGACCTGACGAGCTTCGCCCAGCAGCAGAGCCGCGCGAGCGCCTTCGTGCTGTCGATCGACGACGAGGAGTTCCGCACGCCCGAGGAGGCGCGGGCGGCGCTCGCCAACCTGCGCGCGTTCGTCGAGGAGATCCGCTTCCGCAACGCCGAGATCCCGGTGTTCCTGCACGGCGAGACGCGCACCTCGCGCCACATCCCGAACGACATCCTGCGCCAGCTGAACGGCTTCATCCACATGAACGAGGACACGCCCGAGTTCGTCGCGCGCTACATCGGCCGGGAGGCCCGCGCGTACCTCGGCGGCCTCGCCCCGCCGTTCTTCCGCGCGCTCGTGCACTACGCCAACGACGGCAGCTACTCGTGGCACTGCCCCGGCCACTCCGGCGGCGTCGCCTTCCTGAAGAGCCCGGTCGGGCAGATGTTCCACCAGTTCTTCGGCGAGAACATGCTGCGCGCCGACGTGTGCAACTCGGTGGACGAGCTCGGCCAGCTCCTCGACCACTCCGGGCCGGTCGCGGCCTCCGAGCGCAACGCCGCGCGCATCTTCAACGCCGACGAGCTGTTCTTCGTCACCAACGGCACGTCGTCGTCGAACAAGATGGTCTGGCACGCGACGGTCGCGCCGGGGGACGTCGTCGTCGTCGACCGCAACTGCCACAAGTCGATCCTGCACGCGATCACGATGACGGGCGCGATCCCGGTGTTCCTGACGCCGACGCGCAACCACGTCGGCATCATCGGGCCGATCCCGCAGAGCGAGTTCCGCTGGGAGAACATCGAGCGCAAGATCCGCGCGCACCCGTTCGCGAAGGACGTGAAGTCGAAGCCGCGCATCCTCACGATCACGCAGAGCACCTACGACGGCATCCTCTACAACGTCGACGCGATCAAGGAGATGCTCGGCAGCCACATCGACACGCTGCACTTCGACGAGGCCTGGCTGCCGCACGCGACGTTCCACGAGTTCTACCGCGGCATGCACGCCATCGGCAAGGACCGCCCGCGCAGCCGCGACGCGCTGGTGTTCTCGACGCAGTCAACGCACAAGCTGCTCGCCGGGCTGTCGCAGGCCTCGCAGATCCTGGTCCAGTACAGCGAGAACCGGCAGCTCGACCGGCACCGGTTCAACGAGGCGTACCTGATGCACAGCTCGACGTCGCCGCAGTACGCGATCATCGCCTCGTGCGACGTCGCGGCGGCGATGATGGAGTCCCCCGGCGGGCCGGCGCTCGTCGAGGAGTCGATCATGGAGGCGCTCGACTTCCGGCGCGCGATGCGCAAGGTCGACGAGGAGTTCGGCGACTCGTGGTGGTTCAAGGTCTGGGGGCCGGACCACCTTGCGGAGGAAGGCATCGGCAGCCGCGAGGACTGGATGCTCGGCACGAACGACAAGTGGCACGGCTTCGGCGAGATCGCCCCCGGCTTCAACATGCTCGATCCGATCAAGGCGACGGTGCTCACCCCCGGCCTCGACGTCGCCGGCGAGTTCGCCGAGCACGGCATCCCGGCGTCGATCGTCACCAAGTACCTCGCGGAGCACGGCGTGATCGTCGAGAAGACCGGGCTCTACTCGTTCTTCATCATGTTCACGATCGGCATCACCAAGGGCCGCTGGAACACGATGCTGACGGCGCTGCAGCAGTTCAAGGCCGACTACGACGCCAACAACCCGCTGTGGAAGGTGCTGCCGGAATTCGTGCAGGCCCATCCGCGCTACGAGAAGATCGGCCTGCGCGAGCTGTCCGACTCGATCCACGGCATCTACAAGGCCAACGACATCGGGCGCCTGACCACGGAGATGTACGTCTCGAACCTCGAGCCGGCGATGAAGCCGGCCGACGCCTTCGCGCGCATGGCACACCGTGAGATCGAGCGGGTGGAGATCGACGACCTCGAGGGGCGGGTGACGAGCGCGCTGCTCACGCCCTACCCGCCGGGCATCCCGCTGCTCATCCCAGGCGAGCGCTTCAACCGCCAGATCGTCAAGTACCTGCAGTTCGCGCGGGATTTCAACGAACGCTTCCCCGGCTTCGACACCGACATCCACGGGCTGGTCGAGGAGGAGATCAGCGGGCGCCGCCGCTATTTCGTCGACTGCGTGGCGGGCGCGAAGGTGATCGCCGCGGTGCCGTCGGTACCGCGCGTGCGCGCGGTGCGGAAGTCCTAGCGGCTACGCTTCGACCGGCGTACCGGACTCGGCGGCGCGCGGGGCGGGCGTCGACGGGCCAGCGCGGGGCGCGTTTGCCCCGGCGATGGCCACGAGTCTGGCGAGAACGCACGAGGCGATGCGCGCGTCCATCGCGTCGTGCTGCTGCGGCAGCACGATCGGCACGCGCGCGCCGAGGACGATGCCGGCGGCCAGTCCGCCGGCGAGGCCCGTCAGCGTGCGCAGTACCATCGTCGCGGCTTCCATCGACGGGGCGACCAGCACGTCGGCGTGCCCGGCCACCGCGGACTTGGTGCCGTGCGCGCGCGCGGCCTCCGCCGACAGCGCGACGTCCGGGGTCATCGGGCCGTCGACGACAGCGCCCGGGAAGGCCCCCTGGATCGCCATCGACTTCAGTGCCGCCGCCTCGCTGGTCGAGGGGAAGGCCGGCGCGACCGTGCCCTTCGCCGCGAGCAGCGCCACGTTCGGCGCGGCAATGCCGAGCGCCTGCGCGAGCAGGACCGTGCAGGCGACGATGTCGCGCTTGGCGGCCAGGTTGGGCGCGACGTTCAGCATCGCGTCCGCGACCAGCAGCGGGCGAGGCACGCCCGGCAGGTCGAGGAACGTCGCGTGGGACAGGCGTCGCCCGGTGCGCAGGCCCGAATCGGCGGCCACCACCGGTGCGAGCAGGTCCTCGACCGACAGGCTGCCACGGATCAGCGCGCTCGTCGCGCCATCCCGCGCAGCGAGCACCGCGCGCTGGCTGGCCGCGCGGGGCTCGTCCGGCGTGTCGACGAGCGGCAGGCGCGAGATATCCAGGCCGGCGCGGATCGCGGCGTCGCGGATGCGTTGCTCCGGGCCGAACAGCGTCGGCGCAACGTACCCGGCGAACGCGCCCGACAGCGCAAGCTGCAGACTGTCGCGGTCGACCGGGAACACGACGGCGGCGGGCAGCGCGGGCTCGGACCGGGCGCGCTCGGCGAGCTTCGACAGGTGCGGACGGGGCATCATCACCCCCAAGGCTCGCAAGGGCACCCTGCAGTGTCAATCGAACCCGATGGAAGGGCGGCGGGCGGGTACGCACGGCCGCTCCCCGGCGGCCCCGACCGGCCGACAGGGCATGTAGCGCGTCCTAGAGCGATTGCAACGTGCGGCGCAGGACATCGATGATGGTGTCCACGTGCGCCCGTTCGGCGATCAGCGGCGGCGCGACGATCGCCGCGTCGCCGGTCGCCTTGAGGTGCAGGCCATTGTCGAACAGCCGCTTCTGGAACTGGTGGCCGCGCTTCCCGGGGGTGCCGTGCGGATGCACCTCGATCGCGCCCATCATGCCGTAGCCGCGCAGATCCGCAACGATCGGAACATCCCGCAGCGAGAACAGTCCCTCGAGGAAGTAGGGCGACAGTGCGTGGGCGCGCTCGAACAGGCCTTCGTCGCGGTAGATGTCGAGCGTGGCGATGCCGGCCGCGCACGCCGCCGGGTGGCCCGAGTAGGTGTAGCCGTGGAAGAACTCGATCGCGCCGTCGGCGGCGGCGTCGACGATCGCGTCGTGGACGCGCCGCGAGACCGCCACGGCGCACATCGGCTGCGCGCCGTTGGTGAGGCCCTTAGCCATCGTCATCAGGTCCGGCGTGACGCCGAAGCTCTGCGCGCCAAAGGCGGCGCCGGTGCGGCCGAAGCCCGTGATCACCTCGTCGAACACGAGCAGGATGCCGTGCTGGTCGCAGATCTCGCGCAGGCGCTCGAGGTAGCCCTGCGGCGGCACGAGGCAGCCGGTCGAGCCCGCGATCGGCTCGACGAAGCAGGCGGCGATGTTCTCGGCGCCGTAGAGGTTGACGAAGCGCGCGAGGTCCTCGGCGAGCTCGGCGCCGTGGGCGCCCTGGCCGGGCACGAGGCGGTTCCCGGGCAGGTGCGTGTGCCGCATGTGGGCGATGCCGGGGAGCGCGAGCCCGAACTTGCGTCGGTTGTTGACGAGGCCCGCGAGCGAGGTACCGCCGAAGTTGACGCCGTGATAGGCACGCTCGCGCGAGATGAACATCGTGCGCCCGCCCTGGCCCTTCGCGTGCCAGTAGGCGAGAGCCACCTTCATCGCGGTGTCGATCGCCTCGGAGCCCGAGTTGACGAAGAAGATGCGATTGAGGTCACCCGGCGTCAGCGCCGCGACGCGTGTCGCGAGCTCAAACTGCTTCGGGTGCCCGCGCGTGAAGGGGGCGATGAAATCGAGCTCGCGCAGTTGCGCGGACACGGCGTCGGCAATCTCGCGGCGGCAGTGGCCCGCGTTGACGCAGAACAGGCCTGAGGATGCGTCGATCAGCCTCTCGCCGCGCTCGTTCCAGACGAACATGCCCTCGGCCCGCACCACCATCTTCGGCTCGTGCCGGAAGTCGCGGTTCGGCGTGAACGGCATCCAGTACTCGTCCATCGAGATCACGCGCGTGGCGCGGTCGCTGTCGAGCTTGATTTCGGCATGGCCCATCGGAATGCTCCGGGGAAGGCGCGGCGACGTTTGCGTCGCCTGGCGCGCGGGGACGGGGGGATCGTACACCCGGGGCAGCGGAACCGGCATCGCGCGCGGCGCCTGGCCGGCAATGCCTTGACGGGCGCGCGCGCGCGGGCGCCAAATGACGGCGAGAGGCCACCCGGGCCTGCCGCTGGGAGATAGACAGTATGGCCATCCGTTCGCTGCGCTCGATGGTCGCGGGGCAGCGCCCGCTGATCGTCGCCGAGAGTCTCGCCGTTGCCGAGGTGGCGAGGCGCATGCACGAGGTGCGCACCGGTGCCGCGCTCGTGGCCGATGGGGCGCGCCTGGTCGGCATCTTCACGGAGCGCGACGCACTGTTTCGCGTCCTCGCCGGCGCCCGCGATCCGCGCACGACGCCGGTCGGCCAGGTGATGACCCGCGATCCGCAGACGATCCACCCCGACAAGCCGTTCGAGGAGGCGTTGCGGCTCATGTACGAGGGGCGCTTCCGCCACGTGCCCGTCGTCGAGGACGGCCGGCCGCTCGGGATCGTCTCGGTGCGCGAGGCGATCCACCCGGACTTCATCGAGCTCGCGCAGGTGCTCGACACCCGCGAGGTGGCCCGGGAGTGACGTTGCGTTGACGACAGGCGGCCGCGCGCGACGCCGGCGTACGGCACGTGCGCATCCTCTGGCGGGCCTGACCCGCTTCGGCTACCTTTCGCGCTGTCCCCAATCGAATCGGGAGCGAGCGTGAAGATCGGCGTGCCGAAGGAAATCAAGGTCCTCGAGAACCGTGTCGGCCTCACTACGGAGTCCGTGCGCGAGGTCGTGGCCCACGGCCACGAGGTGATCGTCGAGCACGACGCGGGGCAGGGCATCGGCATGGACGATGCCGCCTACGTGAAGGCGGGGGCGAAGGTGGTCGGCGCCGCCGCCGACGTGTTCGCGGCCGCCGAGATGATCGTCAAGGTGAAGGAGCCGCAGGCGGCCGAGCGCGCGATGCTGCGGCCCGGCCAGGTGCTCTTCACCTACCTGCACCTCGCGCCCGATCCCGAGCAGGCGCGCGAACTCGTGAAGAGCGAAGCCGTGTGCATCGCCTACGAGACGGTCACGTCGTCCTCGGGCGGGCTGCCGCTGCTCGCGCCGATGTCCGAGGTGGCGGGACGCATGGCGGTGCAGGCCGGCGCCTACTATCTCGAGAAGCCGCACGGGGGTCTCGGCGTGCTGATCGGCGGCGTGCCCGGCGTCGATCCGGCCAAGGTCGTCGTGCTGGGCGGCGGCGTGGTCGGCACGCATGCGATCGACATCGCGCTCGGCATGGGCGCGGATGTCTGGGTGCTCGACCGCAGCGTCGACGTGCTGCGCCGGCTGTGGGCGCAGTTCGGCCGCCCTCTCAACACGGTGTTTTCGACGCAGGACGCGATCGAGCGCCACGTTACCGCCGCCGACCTCGTCGTCGGCGGCGTGCTGATCCCCGGCGCATCGGCGCCCAAGCTCGTATCGCGCGAACTGGTGTCGCGGATGAAGCCGGGCTCGGTCGTGGTCGACGTCGCGATCGACCAGGGCGGCTGCTTCGAGACCTCGCGTCCGACGACGCACGCGGACCCGGTCTACGTGGTCGACGGGGTCACGCACTACTGCGTGGCCAACATGCCCGGCGGCGTGCCGCGCACCTCGACGTTTGCGCTCAACAACGCGACGCTGCCGTTCGTGCTCGCGCTGGCCGGGAAGGGGTGGGAGCGTGCGCTCGCCGACGACCCGCACCTGCGCAACGGCCTCAACATCGCCTTCGGCAAGGTGACGTGCGAGCCGGTGGCGCAGGCGCTCGGTTATGCGTACGTGCCGGCTGCTGCCGTGCTCTCCTAGCGCGGTCCGGCACTCGCGGGGGCTAGCGCGCGATCGGCAGCGTGAGGATCGTGGTCACCGGCGGCACGTCGCCCGCCTGCAGCGCGTAGGCCGTCTCGAGCAGCGCGAACGTCTGCTTGGAGGCGATGTCGCGGGCGTCGATGTAGAACCAGCGTTCGTGGGCGCGCACGCGCACGTAGGCGTCGCCGGGAGCGTCGTCGCGGGAGCCGATGTGGATGACGCCCCCCAGCATCCGGCTCCAGTCGAATGGCGCTCCCGCCTCGCCGCCCAGTACCGGCACTTGTCCTGCCGCGACGTCGGCAGCGGGCACGGCCACGCCCTTGGACAGGAATCGCATCGCCGCGAGGATCGATCGCGGCCGCAACGCGATGTTGCGGCCCCCACCGCCACCCGCTGCCGCCACCACGCGGTAGGTGAGGGCCTGCGGATCGAGGCCGAGAATCCGCGCGAACTCCTCGAACTCGGCAGTCCCGACCGCGGCCCGGTCGATCGAGACCGACAGCACGAGATCGCTGCCCGGCGTCGGTGGAGCGCCGGTCGAGTCGACGCCGAGCTGCAGAAAGCCCCGTGCCTCGAGACGCTCGACCAGGTCGGCGACCCGGCGGAATGAAGTCCAGTCCGGGATCTCCCGCGGCGCATAGAGCGTTGCAGCCGGCGCGTTGGGCACGCCGTTGATCGCGTCGGCGAATACGAGCAGGATCTCGCGCAGGCCGAATCCCGCCGTCCGCAGCAGCGCCAGCGTGCGCAGGTCGAGCGGTCGCAGGAGCTGCTTCGCGAATTTCTCGCCGGCGAGCGGCTGGAACACGAACGATGGCGTCTGCGACAGCGCCATCCCCGCGCTCGCCCCCAGCGTCGGGTCGAGGCCGGACGCGCCCAGTGCACTCGCGGCCACGCTCGCGCTCACCGTGGCGCTGGTCGAGACGCTGCTCACCTCGAGGAAGTAGGGGGTGTCGCCGTAGCGCAGCCGCACGATGTTGCGCAGCATCTGCTCGGCGTTGGTCTGCGCGGCGGTCTCGTTCAGCGTGCCACGCGTCTCCTTGAGCACGCTGCCCGAGAACGCGGCGCAGCCGCCGAGCGTCACGGCGACGAGTATCCCGAGGGCGTGAAGGAACGGGCGCGCAGTCGTGTTCGGCGTAGGCATGGCGGGATTGCGTGCGGGATCGTGGCGCTCTTGGGGATTGTGCACGATGGACGGAGACGATCGTGGTCTCACCCGCCCGGCGCGTGCCGAGGACGCGCCGGGTGGCGACGCAGCATTCGCGAACTGCTTGATTCGTAACGATTTCGCAGACGCCGGGTGAATGTCACATTGCGTCACGGTGGCGTCATCGACCTGTCATACATCACGCCTAAGCTTGCGACTTCTGTCACTTGCGCACCACGGGGGACCCCATGCGATTCAGCAAACCCATTCTCGCCGCCGCACTCGCGTCGGCCCTGTCGTCGGCCGCCTTCGCCCAAGGCGTGCTGGTCAAGGTGGACGGTTCGTCGACCGTCTACCCGGTGACCGAGGCGGTTGCCGAGGAGTTCCAGAAGGCCGAGAAGAACGCGATCAAGGTCACGGTCGGCATTTCCGGCACCGGGGGCGGCTTCAAGAAGTTCTGCCGCGGCGAAACCGACATCAGCGGCGCCTCGCGCCCGATCCTCAAGTCCGAGATGGACGAGTGCGCGAAGCTCGGCATCACCTACTTCGAGCTGCCGGTCGCCTTCGACGCGCTGACGGTCGTCGTCAACCCGAAGAACACGTTCCTCGACAAGGGCGTCACCGTCGCGCAGCTGAAGAAGATGTGGGAGCCGGGTGCGCAGGGCAAGATCACCCGGTGGAACCAGGTCGACCCGTCCTGGCCCGACGCCCCGATCACGCTGTTCGGTGCCGGCGCCGATTCCGGAACGTTCGACTACTTCACCGAGGCGATCGTCGGCAAGGCCAAGTCCTCGCGCGGCGACTACACGGCGTCGGAAGACGACAACGTGCTCGTCCAGGGCGTGCAGCGCGACGTCAACGCGATCGGCTACTTCGGCTACGCGTACTACGCCGAGAACCAGGGCAAGCTGAAGAGCGTGCCGATCATCGAGAAGGCGGGCAAGCCGGGGGTCAAGCCCTCGATGGAGACGGTGCTGGACGGCAGCTACCAGCCGCTGGCCCGTCCGGTCTTCATCTACGTCAACGCCAAGTCGCTCGAGCGTCCCGAGGTGAAGAAGTTCGTCGAGTACTACATGACGCACGGCTCGAAGCTCGCCCGTGAAGTGAAGTACGTGCCGCTGCCCGACAAGGCCTACACGATGAACAAGGAGCACCTCGCCAAGGGCAAGAAGGGCACGGTGTTCGGCGGCGTCGCCGAGGTCGGCGTCAAGATCGACGACCTGATGGCGCGCGAAGCCAAGATGTAGCCCCTGCGGCGGGGGGCAAGGCCCCCCGCCGCGTTCGTCGCCTCCCCTCGGCGCGTCGGGGTCGCAAGGTCCCGGCGCGCCGCGCCGTTCCGACTGGGAGCCTATAATGGATGCCGCGTCAGTCTTGGGCGCGCCGGTGGGCGCGCGCCTGCCGACCATGGTCAGCGAGCGCCTCGCGAAGAAATTCTCCCGCAACCTGAAGGAGCGCGCCATCGAGGCGGCGCTCTTCTTCGCGGCGTTCGTGTCGGTGCTCACGACCGTCGGCATCGTCTACGTTTTGGTGAAGGAGAGCGTCCTCTTCTTCACCCACGTACCCCTCTGGCAGTTCCTCACCGACACGCAGTGGACACCGCTCTTCGACGATGCGCACTTCGGCATCATGGTGCTGCTGTCGGGCACGATCACCAGCTCGGTGGTCGCTCTTCTGGTCGCCGTCCCGCTCGGCACGACGATCGCGATCTACCTTTCCGAGTTCGCGACGCCGCGGGCGCGCGAGTTTGCCAAGCCTATCCTCGAGCTCCTCGGCGGCGTGCCGACCATCGTCTACGGCTACTTCGCGCTGCTCTTCGTCACCCCCATCCTGCAGACGCTGATCCCCTCGCTGCCGGGATTCAACCTGCTCTCCGCCGGCATCGTGATGGGCATCATGATCGTTCCCCTCGTGGCCTCGATTTCCGAGGACGCGATGCGTGCCGTTCCGATGTCGCTGCGCGAGGGCAGCTTCGCGATGGGCGCGACGCGCCTGCAGACCGCGGTCAATGTCGTCGTCCCGGCCGCGACCTCGGGCATCGCCGCGGCCTACATTCTCGGCATCTCCCGAGCCGTCGGCGAGACGATGATCCTCGCCGTGGCCGCGGGCATGCAGCCGAACCTGACGTTCAACCCGCTCGAGCCCGCCGCCACGATCACTGCATTCATCGTCCAGGTGGCTCTCGGCGACCTGCCCCACGGCTCCGTCGGCTACCAGACGATCTTCGCGGCCGGCCTCACGCTGTTCCTGCTGACGCTCGTGTTCAACCTGATCGGGCTGTGGATGCGCAAGCGCTTCCGCGAGGTTTACTAAGATGAGCTACGTCGCGCAAACCCCGGAGGAGATCCGCGGGCTGATCGCCAAGGCCAAGCGCCGGGACGTGATCTTCGTCGTGATCGGCATCATCGCGCTCGGCATCGGCCTCCTCACCTTCGTCAC